>JBAPYE010000625.1:0-9509 GCA_049284575.1 Desulfobacterales bacterium | reverse complement strand
GTGGTTGGCTCCCCAGCACGGACTCGAACCGCGGACCCAGTGGTTAACAGCAACTACCTTCGAGTTTCCTAACCTCCTGAAAAACAAGCAAAATACCGAAATCATTATAATTATGAATTTCTCATTTTTAGTTATTTTAGTCGATATTTGCTGATTTTGGACATAAAGTCTCACACAGATTCTCACACAGAAATAGCGCCGGATTTGGGAAACCGATCAGGCACTTCGACGTTTCAGGGCCGTCTGAGTTCGCGGTAGATCGCAGCCATTGCCAAGGCGATCATGCGGCCAGACAGGGTTGCCGTAAGATCCAACGCCACTTTCGGCCAGCCTGCTGTCGATCGCGACCAGAAGCGTGGCTTTCTCGAAGTGCCCGACCAATTGCCCTACCCTATCGAGCATGATTTCCTGCAGCGCCACCAAATCGGCGCAGATCTCGGTCAGAACCTCAATGATGCGCCCGGGGTCAAAGCGCCCGTCCCGGCCGGCACAGTCATGGACATTGTAGGTCGCCACCCGCATCGCCGGCTCCCCGCAGCCAGCGCTTGACGAACAGCGCGAGCCCGGTCAGCCCGAGCCCCCGACGAGGTGATGGTCAGGTTTTGCCAGGTCGGCTCGGTGACCGCCGCCCAGAGGGTGCCCGAGAAGAGCGTGATCGCGCCCAGGCCGGGGGGGCATCCCCAGCAGGCTGCCGACCATGAACTGCCGGAAGCCCAGGTGTGAGGCGCCGGCCGCCAAGTTGAAGACCGCAGAAGGCGCGATCGGAACCAGTCGCAGGACAGTCACCGCGATGGTCCCGCGTTTCGCCAATTGCCGGCTGAATTGCCCGAGGCGCGACCCGCCGATCCGTTCAAGCGAATCGCGGTTCACCATCCGCCCGCCGACGAAGAAACCCAGGGCCTAACCCAGCAGTGCCCCGACCAGGACATAGACGAAGGCCAGCCAGCCGGGGAAAGCGACGGCCCCAACAACGGCCAACAAGGTCAGCGGCACCATCAGGCCGCTCGCCAGCCCACCCCCCGCGACGGCCACCAGCGTGGGCCCTCCCGGTGAGGAAAAACGCGTGATGAAATCGGCCGCCCGCTGCGGTAAGAGCCAGTCCTGCAGCGGGATCCAGCGCCAGGCGGCCGCCAGGGGGATAAGTAGGGAAAAAACCGTTGGAAAAGCGGTCATGCTGAGCGGGGAGTTTTTGCATGGGGCGGGTGATAATAGAGGTCTCAATCCCGGCTGCCTTCGACCTGGCTGAGAAGGTCCAGCAGCTCGAAACGTTTAGGGCTGGCCAGCGCCTGCAGATGCGTGTCCCTTCAGGTTTTAAATTTATCGAACAGTTATTCGGGTCCCAAACTTTGTAAATCCCTGGAGCCGCAGCGGCGGCTTGACATCGGCTGATTACATATTATTGTGTGCGCATGTGTTAAATTAAAATGGAGGGTGATCGATGCTGCCTGTGGAAAAATCTCAATCAGGGGGGGAACTGCCGTCGTGCAATGTGTTGCACGCGGTCACCGTGCAAAAAGTATCGAAGCAGATGCCGTCCGGAGCCGTTTTGGAAGGCCTTGCGGGGTTTTTTAAACTATTCTCCGACAAAACCCGGGTCGGCATTCTGTGGGCGCTGAGCTTGTCCGAGATGTGCGTGTGCGATCTGGCAATGCTGCTGAAGATGAAACAGCCCGCCATTTCCCAACACCTCAAGAGCCTGCGACAGATGCGGATCGTCCGGACCCGGCGAGAGGGCAAGGTGATTTTCTACGCACTGGATGACGATCACATCCGCGCAGTGCTCAACGCGGGCCTGCAGCACATCGACGAACCCGTGGGAACCATCGAGGCACTTTCATGAGCACAGCACATCCAATCAAAGGACTGGATTGTGCCGCCTGCGGCGCCAAGATCGAAGATGCTGTCAGAAAGCTGCCGGGCGTCTCATACGCTGTGGTGGACTTTGCTAATCTCCGGCTTCACCTTGACACCGTCGACCTGGAACGGGTGCGCCGCGAAATCAAGCGCATCGACCCCGGGGTCGAAATTTTACCCTCGAAGGACAGGGCCGATACTGCCGAAAGCCGGGAGGAAACGGTCAGCAAGAAGCGGGAAATCGGCATTTTCATCGCATCCCTGCTGCTTTTCGGCCTGCACACCGTCTTCGAGCAATGGTTCCATGAAAAAGGAATGCTGTTGGCGGACTACGGCCTTGCCCTGGCCGCATACTTTCTGGCCGGCACCAACATTTACATCAACGCCTTCAAGACCATCCGCCGGGGCGATTTTTTCGACGAGAACGTGTTGATGGTGGTGGCCACGGCCGGCGCGATCGCGATCCACAGTTTATCGGAAGCCGTCGGGGTGATGCTGTTTTTCAAAGCCGGGGAATTTTTGCAGAACCTGGCCGTGGGGCGTTCCCGCCGCTCGATCCGCGCGCTGCTGGCATCCAGGCCCGATCATGCCAATGTGGAATCCCCCCGGGGCCTGCGCCAGGTGCCGCCGGAGCAGGTGCAGGTTGGTCAGACGATAGTGGTCAAGCCGGGCGAGAAAGTGCCACTTGACGGGCAGGTTCTGACAGGACAATCCAGTATGGATGCATCGGCCTTGACCGGCGAGTCGATACCTGTGAGCGCCCGGGTCGGTGACAACCTGCTGGCCGGCATGATCAACTTGTCCGCTGTCATGAAACTCAAGGTGACCAAGCCCTTCGAAGAGTCCTCCATCGCCAAGGTTCTCGAACTCGTCGAGAACGCCTCGACACGCAAGGCGGTCACGGAGAAGTTTATCACCACCTTTGCGCGCTGGTACACACCGGCGGTGGTGGCCATCGCCGCCGGCATCGCGTTTCTGCCGCCTCTCCTCACGGGCGCCGATTTTGCGACCTGGATTTACCGCGCCCTGGTGGTGCTGGTGATCTCCTGCCCGTGCGCGCTGGTGATCAGCATACCGCTGGGATATTTCGGCGGTGTCGGCAGGGCCTCCCGTCAAGGCATTCTGGTCAAAGGGTCCAACTTCCTGGATGCCTTGTCCAAGGTCAAAACCGTGGTGTTTGACAAGACCGGCACCCTGACCCGCGGCGACTTTACCGTGCAAAAAGTGGTGCCCCTCAACGGTTTCGGGGAACAAAGGCTTCTGGAATTCGCCATGCTGGCCGAACTGCACGCCAGTCACCCGATTGCCAAAGCGATTGTCGCCAAGGGGTATGAAATGGGGTTGACAGCGGACAGCGCAGCGGTGACCCGGCATGAGGATCTTCCCGGCAGGGGCGTGCGGGCGCAGGTCGACGGGCATGACATCCTTGTGGGCAGCGACGGCCTGCTGCACCACCAAAAGATCGCTCACCATGATTGCGAACTGAAGGGTACCACGGCCCATATCGTGATCGACGGGCGCTATGCCGGGCATATCCTGATCGGCGATACGGTCCGGGCCGACGCGGGGCAGGCCATATCCCAGTTGCGGGCCATCGGTGTGGAGCGCATTGAAATGCTTACCGGCGACAACCGCTGTGCGGCGGAAGCGGTGGCAAGGTCCCTGGGCGTGGATGCCTTTCATGCAGAGCTACTGCCGGAAGACAAGGTGAGCCTGCTGGAAGACATACAGGCGGCAGCCACCCATGGCGGCAAGGTGGCTTTTGTTGGCGACGGAATTAACGATGCACCCGCTATTGCCAGGGCCGATGTGGGGATAGCCATGGGCGGCCTTGGAACGGACGCGGCCATCGAGACGGCCGATGTGGTGCTGATGGCCGATTCTCCGCTGAAAATCGTTGAGGCGGTGCAAATCGCCCGCCACACCCGGACCATCGTCTGGCAGAATATCGTCATGGCGCTTTCCATTAAAATCGTATTTGTCGTTCTCGGCACCATGGGGATGGCCTCCATGTGGGAGGCGGTTTTTGCCGACATGGGGGTGACCCTGGCCGCCATCGCGAATTCAACCCGAGTATTGCGCGGCAGGCGGTCGGCCTGAGGCACTTGAAGATTCAGAACCGCGGGACGGGCATGGGCAAATGTGAAGTCCCCTTTCAAAATTTCAACCCAGTTGGTGGAAACGTTGGAATCTTCTTCCAAGAAATACCCCCGTTCTATTTTTGTTGCTCCCTATGGGCAATATCCGAGCAACGCCTTTTTCAGGGCAGTTTCATCACCACCTCACCTTGACGCTTCCGCAGGATTTCCCATATGGTGAAATCCTATGGTCGCAAATTGAAATAGACCGGGGGCGCCGGGACCTTTCCCGCCAAGGCAGTACCGCGGCCAATGCCAGCGTCATTTTCCCCTTTTGGTTCTGAAACCCTGCACGTTTTAAACAACAGGGCAAACCCTAGAAAATGGGAGGCCGTAAATGAGCTATGAAAAAGTGATCGTCGAAAAAGGTCCGAAATTTGTCGGGGCCATTACCTTGAACCGACCGGAGCACCTCAATACCTTCGACAGCACCATGGCCAGGGAACTCCAGGAGGCGCTGCTGGCCCTGGATGCGGATCAGGAGATCCGGGTGGTCCTCATCAAGGGCGCCGGCAAGGCCTTCTGCGCCGGGATAGATGTCAATGAACTGGCCGGCAAGACCACCATGGAATACCAGAGCTGGATTGAGCGCATGGAGCAGCCGCTGGTGGCGATTTCCAGCATGAAAAAGCCCGTCATTGCCCAGTTGCATGGAGTTGCCGCGGCCAACGGGATGGGGTTGGTGGCGGCCTCCGACCTGGTGATCGCGGCGGAAAATGCCAAGATGGGGCTGACCGCCATCAATGTGGGGCTCAACTGCGTAGGGCCCGTCATCCCGGTCGCCAGATGCGTCGGACGCAAGAAAGCCCTGGAATTGCTGCTATACGGCAACCTGATCAAAATGCCGGAAGCCATGGCCATGGGATTGGTCAACAGAATCGTGGGCAAGGACGAGCTGGAAGCGGAGGCGCGCCGCTGGGCCGAGGAATTAGCCCAGAAGAGCCCCATCGCGGTCCAGATCGCCAAAACCGCCTTCTACAATGCTGAAGACCTGGACTACAGGAAGCAGTTCGCCTACATGAACGAAGCGTTTGCGCGGCTGTGCTCCACCGAGGATGCCAAAGAGGGCGTGCAGGCCTTTTTTCAAAAACGGCCCCCCAAGTGGCAGGAGAAATAAACCAGGCGTGAGGCGCGGGGCTGCCGCGGACTGCAAATATTTCCAGCCCCTCAAGCGGGAGGAAAAAAACCGCCCTGGAGATCCCATCCCTGCTGCGGGGCGTTTCTTCCCGAAGTCAAGGGGCCTTCACAGGTGCGACCCCGTAAAGCAGGGGCCGTTTCGAACTGGCCGACGGGGGCACCATTTTCTCGACGAGGTGAGCGAGATCCCCCCTGAAGCTACAGGCCAAACTCTTGCGCGTCCTGCAGGAAGGCCAGTTCGAGCGGATCGGCGGGGGGCAGACGTGCAAGGTCGATGTGCGTGTGATCGCGGCTACCCACCGCCGCCTGAACGCGGCGGTGGTGGGCTGCAAATCCGGGGTGAACCTCTTCTACCGCCTGAACGTCTACCTCATCACGGTGCCGCCGCTGCGCGCGCACAGCAAGGACATCCCGTTGCTGGTCAATCATTTCACCTCCCGGATCGCCGCCCGCATGGGCAAGAAAATCGAGACGATCCCCGCCGCCACGATGGACACCCTGATCGCCCACGACTGGCCCGAAAACGTCCGGGAATTGAGAAACGTCATCGAGCGCGCCATTTTCACCAGCAGCAGTCCCGCGCTTTTCCTGCCCGAAACCCTGGAGGCCGTCTCGATCCAACCGGCCCCACAGCGCGAGGCGCCCCAGTTCGACTCGTTGGCCGCCGTGGAGCGGCACCATCTCTCCCAGGTGCTGCAAGCCACGGGCTGGCGCATCAGCCGGCGAACGAGGGGCCGCAACGATCCTGGGGATGAACTCCTCCACCCTGCGATCGCGTGGCGGTGATGTACTTCGGCAGGTTGTGTGAAACCGCCCCCGCCGAGAAGCTTTACCGCGCACCGCGGCACCCATACTCGGCGCTGCTTCTGTCAGCGGTCCCGGAAGTTTGCCCGGTGGACCAAAAGCGCGTCACCGGGAGATTTCCGGATGAACTGCCGTCCCCGCTGGCCCCTTCTGCAGGCTGTCGGTTTCACCCCCGGTGCCCGAAAGCGCAGCCGATCTGCAGCCGGCTCGAACCGGACTTGCGGGCCATAGCCAAAAAAAGGCGGGTCGCCTGTCACTTCCCCCTTGGGGGCAGTATCGGAGATGCATAGAGATGCCAAGCGCGGTGAAGCTGACGCCTCGAGTCCGAACCCGATCCCGATGGGGGGAGGGAGCCGTCGGCGGAAGCGTTCCTCGGTAGGCATCCGGCCGACGGTCGGAAGCCGGTGGAACGATCCGTCGGTCGTCGAAGCAAAGACAGGGCTGCCCACCGTCGTCCCAGGTGAGAAATACCCGCCGTGGGTCGCCGCCGTTTAGCACCGGCCACGTACCATGTTCTCGCGTCCGACCACCGCTTCCATCAAACTGCACTGCTACGCAAGGCCGTTCCCGCTCGTTGCCGTGACGCTTGTCGCACCAGCGGCCTGCTCTCGGGATGCCGTCCCCTGCCCTCGACCATGGTGGCATCCATCCCAGAGCACCTTTCTGCGGCTATCGTCGTCATCGAAACACTCGGCACCCTTGCATACGACATGTTCGGGCCTTCGGCCCGGTCGGTGGAACTACTATGCCCTCGGCTGACTTCTACTCGCCCATCCCGAAGTCTCGCTACCCCGGTAGCACATGGCAGGCGGACAGATCTCTATCCGACATGTGTGCCTCTTATGCGATTCCTGTGCGTCGGGCCAGCACTTTGCCTGCAGCTTCCTCCCCACGACACCTCACGATGCCCCAGTTGCCGGTCAGCTGACATTTCCCCCTGCCGGGCGTGAAGAGGGGACTCTCACCTCCAAATGGGTGGGCCCTGACCGATATTTTGTATGGTTTTTCCTTTATCCATCGCGCCCTCTTTAGCCCCCGCCGCTTCCAAAAAGTTGAAAATGCAGCAAAACCAGATGAAGCGATTTGCCTGCAGCCGCAAGGCTTCTTTTTAGCCACCAACCGTCACCCCGTCGCGCTGGGGGGGTAAGGCCATCCACGAACCCCCGCTGGCGGCGCTTGTGGCTCGTTGAGGGATGATTAAACTGATAAAAACGCGTGTGCGTAAGAGTCCCCAAAACGCCGTGAGGTCCCCCATGAACCGCGCCGACATCCACCCCGTCTATCGGGATTTTCTGGAGTTCCTGCTCTACCTGGTGTACGAGCTGACGAACATCTGGAACTACGTCTTCAGCCTTGCGGCGTGGGGCCTGATCAGCGTGCTCAGCGGCGGCCTCACACTGACTCCTTTCTTGGTGATCCTCGCAGCGCAGGCCTGTATTCAGGCATGCCGCCATTTCAGGGATCGGGACGTCAGCACCCTCATCCAACTGCCGGCCGAGCGTGACGATCCCGCCTTTATCATGAATCGCCAGGGCCGCATCCTGCTTTCCGCCGGCAAAACCAGGGACTTTTTCAAGGCCCATCGCATCACGAATCTGGATCAGTTTGTCGGATCGACGGGGCTCACCGCGATTCTGGAAAACGTCCAAACGGCCTGCGACGCCCCCGCAGGAGGCGGGGTAGAGGTATACGCGCCCGTTCCCCACAAATGGTATGATGCTCAGGCCAAGCCAGCGGCGTTTCTCTGCGGCGCCAAGCCGGACCGTTTTCTGGTCTGGTTCCGGGATATCACGGTGCGCAAGGCGCACGACAGCCGCCAGCAGGATCTGCTGCATTATTCGAGCTGGCTGGCGCCGCGCATTCGGGATTTCGCCCGCAGGAAAAGCCTCGATGACGCCTTGGCGACCTTTATTCTGGGAACCTATGCAGCGGTCTTGATCGCCCGCAAAGATCCCAGCGGCCGCCTCCAAGGCCGGGTCTTCAAGCAGGCCGGTGCCGGGCTGGAGAAATCGGCCGTGATGACATTCCAGAACGACGCCACGGCCGCCCTGCTCTTCTTACGGCACCAGGCCCAGCTGGTCACCGACACAGGGGCGGGAAACGGCCCAGCACAGCAGTTTCTGGCCCGATACCCGTTTGACCAGCGGGTGCTGGATTTTATCAGGACCCCCGTTCAGAACTTCATCAGTTACCACGAGGGCGATGTCGCCCTGATCGCCTTCAACTGCCGGGGTACGATCACCCCCTACGAAAAAATATTTCTGGAAACCTTGTTGAACTTGTCCCGCTCCCTGGAGGCGTTGATCTCGCTGGCCCGGGAAAACGACCAGCAGTTCCTGCAGAAGGTAATGGGCCTTTGCGCAGCGGCCGAATACAGCGACAAGATCACCGGCCGCCATATTCTGCGGGTGAACGTTTTCAGCCGCCTGATCGCCGAGAAAATGGGCCGCGATCCGGTCTTTTGCGACACCATCAGCCAGGTAGCGGCCCTGCACGATATCGGCAAAGTGGCGATCCCGGAACTGATCAAACTGGCACGGGTCTATACCCCCGCCGAACGCCTCAAAATGCAGATGCACACCGTCGAAGCCCGCGCCAGTATAAGCCGAGCTTCACCCATGGCGAGACCCTTGCCCTCATGACCTCCGGCGGCGAAATGGGCGTCAGCGGGCGGGACTGGTACGGAGAGACGATCTGGTCGGTGTTCGAGAGCGGACATGCAGACCTGGCGCGATACTATGCGGAGATGGCGGATTCCGAGGACCCGGCCGGAAAAAGTGGCGCCAACGGAACCGGTTGGAAAAGCCCGGACGGCGTTTAATAGAACCTACCGTCCGGGGAAAGGGCGCGGCAGAAAATGATCCCGTGGAACTGCAACGGGCAGTGAACGGCCTGCACGCCAACGGCGCGGGCGGCACCCCGAGCCGCCGGCGGGCAAAAAGGCTCGCGGTTGGGGTGCTACCGCACCTTGACCGTCCCACCACCATCAGGTAGAGCAGCCCCGAATCGACGCTCAGCCCCAGCAGGCGCCGCGCTTCGTCGTCATAAAGGGCCCCGATCCCGCAGCAGCCGAGGCCCAGTGGGGTGGCGCAGAGGTAGAGCCGCTGCCCGATCCGGCCAGCGCCCAGCATGGTGTAGCGGTAGCCCCGCACTCCCCAGCAGGCATCCAGCGCCGACAGGTTGACAGAGACTCCGGGAACCTTTAGAACGTGTCCAAAAAGTTTGGACTGGACAACACGCTGGGTTTGGTTAGTTCGGACAAGTTCTCGCGTTCATTTCCTCACAGGACAGAAAAGGTGCGCATCTTTATCTCGTACGCCAGCGCCTATCAGGATTCTGCCGAGAGCATTGCCATCCGGTTGCGCCAGGACGGGCACGAGGTGTTCTTCGACCGGCACAGCCTGCGCGCGGCCGAGGAATTCGACGCCGGCATCCGGCGCGAGGTGGAAAACGCGGACTTGTTTCTGTTCCTGGTCACGCCCGAAGCGATGCGCGCCGGGGCCTACACACTCACCGAGTTGGAATTCGCACAGCGGCGCTGGCCCAAGCCCTCCGGGCACATCCTGCCGGTGATGC
>JBAPYE010000624.1:0-18453 GCA_049284575.1 Desulfobacterales bacterium | reverse complement strand
CCGAAGGAAAGCTGCCGGTATAGCGCGTGAGCATGGTGAGCAGCATGTTGCCGGCATTGTGGCCCCGCAGGCGCTTGTCCTGGCGAAAGCGCTTGAGCAGCAGGGTGCGCGCGATTTCCTGATACGGCGAGAGCGCCAGGATGCACTTGAGCACGTCGCCTGGCGGCAGAATGCCCAGTTCATCCCGCAGCCGCCCGGTGCTGCCCCCGCTGTCCACCATGGAGACCACGGCCGTCAGGTGGATGCCGCGTTCATGCCGCAGCCCGGAGAGCAGGGCAAATTGCCCGCTGCCGCCGCCGATCGTCACGATTTTTTTCATGCGCGCGCGTCATCTCCCGGCGATGCCAAGCGGGGGGTCGTCGGCCGCAATACCCCGCTGTCGGCGTTCGTTCCTGAGGTCTAACGCCTTACCATGGTCGCGGCCCAAATGCAAAACCGCATTCGCGCGGATTCGATGCGACTGCGGCCCGCGGCCCCGGCGGCCGCCAACCGGAAGGAGAATCTCCCATGCAAGTCCAGATAGTCTACATGACGGCCGGCGATCTGGCCGAGGCCCGGCGCATCGGCCGGGTCCTGGTGGAAGAGCGCCTGGCCGCCTGCGTCAACATCATCGACGGCATGCGCGCCGTCTACCGCTGGGAAGGCGAGGTGCAGGAGGGCGCGGAGGTGGTGCTCATCGCCAAGACCGTCGCCTCCAAGGTCGAACCCCTGGTGGCGCGCGTCAAGGCCCTTCACAGCTACGCCTGCTGCTGCGTTCTGGCGCTTCCGGTTGCGGCCGGAAACCCGCCCTTTCTCGACTGGATTGCCGCCGAAGTGACCCCTTGAGCTTCCCGCGGCTGAACTGCCCCAGCGCAAAACCCGCGGGTGCGGTCACGTCCCGGGGTGCCTGTTTGGCGGTGGGGTTCCGGCCGGGTTCTCCCGTTTCCGCCCGCAAATAGAATTGCATTAAAAACAAAAATCGGTATGATGCCCGCTTCCATCGTACCGATTTTGATTGCCGCCCCCGGCGGACGCCGTATCCCGGCGGGCGTCGGACCCAGCAGCGGCTGGAAGGATAAATGCGCAAGGAAACCTACACGGCGGAATCCATTGAGGTCCTGCGGGGCCTGGCGCCGGTCAAGCGCCGGCCGGGGATGTACACCGACACGGAGCGCCCCAACCACCTCGGCCAGGAGGTCATCGACAACAGCGTCGATGAAGCCATCGCCGGCTTTGCCGACCGCATCGAGGTGCGGCTGCATGCCGACGGCTCGCTGGAGGTCGGTGACAACGGCCGCGGCATGCCGGTGGACATCCACCCGGAAGAGGGGATCAGCGGGGTGGAACTGATTTTGACCCGCCTGCACGCCGGCGCCAAATTCTCCAACAAGGACTACACCTTCTCCGGCGGCCTGCACGGGGTGGGGGTCTCGGTGGTCAACGCCCTTTCCCGGCGCCTGGAGGTGGCCATCAAACGCGGCGGCCGGCGCTACGAGATCGCCTTTGCCGGCGGCGAGAAGTGCGGCGAGCTGGCCGACGTCGGGGCCGTGGGGCAGCGCAACAGCGGCACCTTGCTGCGGTTTTGGCCGGACCCGGCCTACTTCGAGGTCCCGCGCTTTTCGGTCCGGCGCCTGAAGCACGTCCTGCGGGCCAAGGCGGTGCTGTGCCCGGGTCTGGCGGTTTCCTTCACCAACGACCTCACCGGCGAAAGCGTGGAGTGGTGCTATGCCGACGGGCTCAAGGACTACCTCGACGACAGCCTCTGCAACTACGAGCTGCTGCCCGAGGCGCCGCTGGTGGGCGAATTCGCGGGCAGCGCCGAGGCCGTCAGCTGGGCCGTCGTCTGGCTGCCCGAAGGGGGTGAGCTGGTCACCGAAAGCTATGTCAACCTGATTCCCACCTCCCAGGGCGGCACCCACGTCAACGGCTTTCGCAGCGGGCTGCTGGCGTCCCTCCGGGAATTCTGCGACTTTCGCAAACTGGCCCCGCGCGGGGTCAAGCTGGCCCCCGACGATATCTGGGAGCGCTGCAGCTACGTGTTGTCGGTCAAGATGCAGAACCCGCAGTTCTCGGGCCAGACCAAGGAGCGGCTCTCCTCGCGCCAGTGTGCGGCCTTTGTCTCCGGGGTGGTCCGCGACGCCTTCAGCCTGTGGCTCAACCAGCATGCCGAGGTCGGCGAACAGCTCGCCCAGATGGCCCTGACCAACGCCCAGCGGCGGCTGCGGGCCGGGAAGAAGGTGGCCCGCAAACGGGTCGCCAGCGGGCCGGCCCTGCCCGGCAAACTGGCCGACTGCGTGGTTCAGGACCCGCTGCGCAGCGAGCTCTTTCTGGTGGAGGGCGACTCCGCCGGCGGCTCGGCCAAGCAGGCCCGCGACCGCCAGTTCCAGGCGGTCATGCCGCTGCGCGGCAAAATCCTGAACACCTGGGAGGTGGATTCGGCCGAGGTGCTGGGCTCCAAGGAGATTCACGACATCGCGGTCGCCATCGGGGTGGACCCCGGGTCCGGCGATCTGGGCGGGCTGCGCTACGGTAAAATCTGCATTCTGGCCGATGCCGACTCCGACGGCCTGCACATCGCGACCCTGCTGTGCGCCCTGTTTCTGCAGCACTTCCGCCCGCTGATCGAAGCCGGCCACGTCTACGTCGCCATGCCGCCGCTTTACCGCATCGATGTCGGTCAGGAAGTCCATTACGCTCTCGATGAGTCCGAAAAACAGGATGTGCTGGCCCGGATCGAGGCCAAAAAGAAAAACGCCCGGGTCAATGTGCAGCGCTTCAAGGGCCTGGGGGAGATGAACCCGCTGCAGCTGCGGGAAACCACGATGGCCCCCGACACCCGGCGGCTGGTGCAGCTGACGCTGGCCTCCGGCGACAAGGCCCTCGGCCTGATGGACATGCTGCTCGCCAAGCGACGGGCCGCCGACCGCCGCGGGTGGCTGGAAACCCAGGGACACCTCGGCTCCACGGGTTCGCCCGCGGAGCCCGGCCCGACATAAAAAAAGGATGACCGAACCCTCATGCCTGAGTCTTCCCAATTGAGCCTGGAGGGCGTCGAGCAGCTGCCCTTCGAGACCTTCACGGAGAAAGCCTACCTCGAGTACGCCATGTACGTGATCCTGGACCGCGCGCTGCCCCATATCGGCGATGGGCTCAAGCCGGTCCAGCGGCGCATCGTCTACGCCATGTCCGAACTGGGGCTGAAGTCCAGCGCCAAGTTCAAGAAATCGGCGCGCACCGTGGGCGACGTGCTGGGCAAGTTCCATCCCCACGGGGATGCGGCCTGCTACGAGGCCATGGTGCTGATGGCCCAGGGGTTTTCCTACCGCTACCCGCTGATCGAAGGCCAGGGCAACTGGGGCGCGGCCGACGACCCCAAATCCTTTGCCGCCATGCGCTACACGGAGGCGCGGCTATCGCCTTACGCCGAGGTCCTGCTGGGGGAGTTGGGGCAGGGAACGGTGGACTGGGGGCCCAACTTCGACGGCACCCTGGTGGAGCCGCTGCTGCTGCCCGCGCGCCTGCCCAATGTGCTGTTAAACGGCTCTACCGGCATCGCGGTGGGGATGGCCACCGATATCCCGCCCCACAACCTGAAAGAGGTCGCCCGGGCGCTGGTGCACCTGCTGCAGCACCCCGATGCCGACCTCGAGAGCCTGTGCAACTTCATCCAAGGGCCCGACTTTCCCACCGAGGCCGAACTCATCACCCCGCCTGCCGAGCTTCGCAACATGTACCGCAGCGGCAGCGGCTCACTGCGGATGCGCGCCACCTATTACCGCGAAAACGGCGATATCGTCATCACGGCCCTGCCGCACCAGGTCTCCGGGGCCAAGGTCCTCGAACAGATCGCGGCCCAGATGGCCGCCAAGAAACTGCCCCTGGTGGGCGACCTGCGCGACGAGTCGGACCATGAGGACCCCACCCGCCTGGTGATCGTGCCGCGCTCCAACCGCGTGGATGTCGAAAAACTGATGGCCCACCTGTTTGCCACCACCGACATGGAGCGCACCTACCGGGTCAACCTGAACATGATCGGGCGCGACGGCCGCCCCCGGGTCAAGGGTCTTGTGGAGATCCTGACGGAATGGCTGGCCTTCCGTCTGGACACGGTCCGGCGCCGGCTGCAACACCGCCTGGACAAGGTCCTGGCACGGCTGCATATCCTCGACGGCCTGTTGATCGCCTTTCTGGATATCGACACGGTGATCGCCATTATCCGCTCCGAGGACCACCCCAAACCGGTTCTGATGGCGCGCTTCGATCTGACCGACATCCAGGCTGAGGCCATTCTGGAGCTCAAGCTGCGGCATCTGGCCAGGCTCGAAGAAGTTCGAATCCGGGGGGAGCAGGCCGAACTGGCGGCCGAGCGCGACCGGCTGGCGGAGGTGCTGGGCAGCGAGGCCCGCTTAAAGGCCCTGGTGGCCGCTGAAATCGCCGCCGACGCCGAAAAATACGGGGACGCGCGGCGCTCTCCGATCGTCACCCGGGCCGAGGCCCAGGCGCTTTCGGAAACCGACATTCTCCCCCCCGAGCCGACGACCGTCGTGCTTTCGGCCAACGGCTGGGTGCGAGCGGCCAAGGGGCACGAGGTGGCGCCCGAACGGCTGAGCTACAAGGCCGGCGACGGGTTTCGGGCCGCCGCCTTCGGGCGCAGCAACCAGCTGGCGGTGTTTCTGGATTCCACCGGACGCAGCTACGCCCTGCCGGCTCACAGCCTGCCCTCGGCCCGCGGCCAGGGGGAGCCTCTCAGCGGACGCTTGAGTCTGCCGGCCGGGGCGGAATTCATCGCCGTGCTGCTGGAAGAACCCGGCCAGCGCCTGCTCCTGGCCAGTGATGCCGGCTACGGCTTTGTCACCCGGCAGGAGGACCTCTTCAGTCGCAACCGCGCCGGCAAGGCCGTGCTGAACCTGCCCAAAGGGGCCCGCCCGCTGGACCCCTGCCGATTGACTGAAAAAGAGAACGATCTGCTGGCCGCCGTCACCTCCGAGGGGCGCATGCTGGTGTTTGCGGTGGATCAGCTGCCCACCCTGGCGCGCGGCAAAGGCGCCAAGATCATCCACATCCCGGCCAAGAAGGCGGCCGCCCGGGAGGAGCTGGTGACCCATCTGACGGTCTTGCCCGCCGGCGGCCACCTGGTGGTGCATGCCGGCCGACAGCATTTCACGCTGAAGCCCGGAAACATCGTCGATTTTGAAGGCGAGCGCGGACGCCGGGGCCGGGCGCTGCCGCGCGGCTTTCAAAAAGTGGACCGCCTGGAGGTTATCGTCCCCCAACAACTACCCCTGCTGTGATTCGCCCCACACCGTGATCCTGATGCTGCGAACCCTGAAATCGGATGCTCTTCTGATGCTGACCGCCACCATCTGGGGGTTTGCCTTTGTCGCCCAGCGCGTGGGGATGGAGCATGTCGGGCCCTTTGCCTTCAATGGCGTGCGCTTTGCCCTGGGAAGCCTCTCCCTGGTGCCGCTGGTGCTGCTCAAACGCAAAAACCCGTCGCCGGTAGCCGCGATCGTGCCCCCGGCCGGTCCCAAAACGGTCTTCTGGGGCGGCGTCCTGGCCGGGTTGGCGCTTTTCATGGGAGCCTCGCTGCAGCAGGTCGGGCTGGTGACCACCACCGCGGGCAATGCCGGTTTTATCACCGGTCTTTACGTGGTGATCGTGCCGATTCTGGGACTCTTCTGGAAGCAGCGCCCCGATCTGGGGACCTGGATCGGGGCCGTGCTGGCCGCCGCCGGGCTCTACCTGTTGAGCGTGACGGCAGCCTTCAAAATCGCCTTCGGCGATCTTCTGGTGCTGGTCGGCGCGTTTTTCTGGGCCGTCCACGTGCTGATCATCGGCTGGCTGTCGCCCCGGATCGAATCGATCCTGCTGGCCTGCATCCAGTTTGCGGTCTGCTCGCTGCTCAGCCTGATCACCGCCGCGGCGCTTGAAACCACGACCTTTGAGGGCCTGACGGGCGCTGCGCTGCCGATTCTTTACGGGGGCTTGCTGTCGGTGGGGGTGGCCTACACGCTGCAGGTGGTAGCCCAGCGGGATGCCCGACCCGCCCACGCCGCCATCATCCTCAGCCTGGAGTCCGTCTTTGCGGCCGTGGGCGGCTGGCTGCTACTGGGGGAGCTGCTCTCCGTTCGCGCTCTGACAGGGTGCGGCCTGATGATGGCCGGCATGCTGCTCTCCCAGCTGCACGCGTTTGTCTTTCGCAGAAAACGGGCCGGCGCCCTTCCGGCCGCCGGCACCTGAGCACGCGGCGCGGGGTGCGTTGGCATCGACCGGCGGCCCTGTCGGATGCAAGCCCCTTGTGTGGCCCCCTCAGGGCCGTGAACCGCTTTCAATTTCAAAATCACCGGGAGGCCGGGACATCAAGCTCAAGGGATATGGCTTTATCCTGCTGGCCGCGGCGCTGTGGGGCATGATCGGCCCCTTTTCGCGGCTGGCATTTCGGGAAGGCGTGGCCCCCCTGGAGACCGCTTTCTGGCGCGCGCTGCTGGCCTGGGCCTGTTTCGGGTTGCACGCCCTGCTCAAGGGCGAGGTGCGCCTCCAGCGCCGCGACATCGCGCCGCTGCTGGCATTTGCCGTCTCCGGGGTGACGCTCTTTTACGGGTCCTATCAGATCGCCATCCGGGAGGGCGGCGCGGCCCTGGCGGCGGTGCTGCTCTACACCGCGCCGGTCTGGGTGGCGGTGCTGGCGCGGGTCTTTTTCAAAGAGGCCATGGGGCCCGTAAAGCTCCTGGCGCTGCTGCTCACCCTGGTCGGGGTGGCGGTGGTGTCCTTGGGGGCCGGTGAGATCAGCCTCGGCACCCGCGGCGGAAACCCCCTGGTCGCCGTTTGCGCGGGGTTGCTGGCGGGGTTCTGCTATGCGCTCTACTTTATCTTCGGTAAGTACTTTTCCGGCCGCTACAGCTCGCCCAACCTGTTCGTCTACATGCTGCCGGTGGGGGCGCTGGGGCTGCTGCCCTGGGTTTCCTTTGGCGCCAAAACCCCGCTCGCCTGGATGGCGCTGGGCATTCTGGCGGTGGTGTCGACCTACGGCGCCTACCTCTGCTACTACAAGGGGCTGTTTTACCTCGAGCCCACCCGGGCGGCCATCGTCGCCAGCCTGGAGCCGGTCATCGCCGGCGTGGTGGCCTTTCTGTGGTGGGGGGAATATTTCAGCCTGGGCGGTTACGTCGGCAGTCTGCTGGTTTTGGGAGCCGTCGTGTGCATCATTTGGGACGGCGGCCGCGGATGATTCGGCCGCCCGGGCAGCCGGATTAAAATCGCCTGATGCAATTTTGACTGGAGGAGGACATCTGTTATGCGGCTGCTGCTGGTTGAAGACGACGCCAAAATCGCCTCGTTTGTCATTGCGGGCTTCAAGGCCGCCGGGTTTGCGGTGGACCATGCCGCCGACGGCGAAAGCGGCCTGGCGCTGGCGGCCACCGAGCCCTATGACGCCCTGATCGTGGATCTCATGCTGCCGCGCCTGGACGGGTTGACCCTGATCCAACGGCTGCGCCGGGAGCGGGTCCGTACCCCGGTGATCATCCTGAGCGCCAAAGGCGCCATCGACGATCGGGTCCGGGGCCTTCAGGTCGGCGGAGACGACTATCTGACCAAACCCTTTGCATTCTCGGAGCTGCTGGCCCGGGTGCAGGCCCTGATCCGGCGTGCCGGCGGCCTCTCGGAGCCCACCCGGCTCGCGGTGGCCGACCTCTCGCTGGACATTGTCAGCCGCGAGGTGCGGCGGACCGGGCGCAAGATCGATCTTCAACCCCTGGAGTTCTCGCTCTTGGAGTACCTGCTGCGCAACGTCGGGCGGGTGGTCTCGAAAACCATGATCATGGAGCATGTCTGGGATTACAACTTCGATCCCCAGACCAACGTGGTCGAAGCCCGCATCTGCCGGCTGCGGGACAAGATCGACAAGGGTTTCGCGCCCAAGCTGATTCACACCGTGCGTGGGGTGGGCTATGTCCTCAAAGCGGACCGGTAGGCGCCGCTACACCCTGGCGTTTCGCCTGACCCTCTGGTATGCGGGCATTTTCACCCTCTCCAGCGGGGTGGCGTTTCTCTTCTTCTATTTCCTGATCACCTCCACCCTGCGCGGCGCCATCGACCGGGATCTTCAAAGGCAGCTGGCGGAGTTTGGCCGTGTGATGCGCAGCGGCGGTGTCGAAGGGGTCCGGCGGGTGGCGATCCTCGAGGCCCAGGCGGCAGGGGAGGAAAAAATCTTCATTCGCCTGCTCTACCCCAGCGGGGTGGCCTTTTCCTCCTCCAACATGTCCTACTGGGAAAATATCGGGATCAGCCGCCAGGCGCTCAGCACCCTGATCGCCGGCGCCCCCCCGGTACTGGAAACTGTGCGGGTGGAGGCCCGTCGGATCCCGGTGCGCATCATCTACGGTCTGATCGGACCCGGTGTCGTGCTGCAGATCGGCCAGTCCATGGAATACTACTCCGGGTTTATCCAGACGTTTCGCCGGGTTTTTTTCGGCACCCTCTCGCTTTTGATCCTGGCAGCGGCCCTGGTGGGGTGGTTTCTGGCCCGCCGGGCGCTGGTCGGGGTGGAAAACGTCACCCGCACCGCGCGCCGCATATCCGCCGGCCGCCTGGAGGAGCGGGTGCCGCTCGGGTCCCGGGGGGATGAGATCGATCAGCTGGCACTGACCTTCAACGGGATGCTGGACCGCATCCAGACGCTGGTGACGGGCACCAAGGAGATGAACGACAACATCGCCCATGATCTCAAAAGCCCGGTGACCCGCATCCGCGGGGCCGCCGAGATCGCGCTCACCACCGGCCGCAGCCTCTCCGATTACCAGGCCATGGCGGCGAGCACCATCGAAGAGTGTGACCGGCTGCTGGACATGATCACCACCATGCTGACTATTTCGCGGACCGAGGCCGGCGTCGATCAGCCACAGTTTGCGGCCCTGGACCTGGCCGGGGTGGCCCGCGACGCCTGTGAGCTGTTCGGGCCGCTGGCCGAGGACACCGGCATTGCTCTGACCGTCGCGGCGCCCCGCGCCTGCCGGATTCGGGGCGACATCCGCATGATTCAACGCCTGCTGGCCAACCTGCTGGACAACGCCCTGAAGTACACACCGGCGGACGGGCGGGTCACGGTGGCGGTTGACGCCGTGCCCGGCGCGGGGTGCCGCTTGAGCGTCCGGGACACCGGGATCGGCATCCAGCCGGCGGACCTGCCGCATGTGTTTGAGCGCTTTTACCGCTGCGACCAGAGCCGCAGCCGCACGGGGGCCGGGTTGGGGCTCAGCCTGGCGCGGGCCATCGCCCGCGCCCACGGGACCGACATCGCGGTGGAAAGCGTGCTCGGCACGGGCAGCACCTTCAGCGTGCGTTTCGACCCTCTCGAGGCTGCGGCCTGTTGACGCAATCTTGTTTGATCCGAAAAAAACGGCAAAACCCCTTGACGCCGACCCTCAAACCGCTATATTAAGCCCGATTAGATAAAACCAATCGAAAGGGATGCACAATGCCGGTCTATGAATTCAAATGCCCCGACGGCACCATCACCGAGCGTCTTGTAAGGATGGACACCGAGGAAATCGAATGCCCCACGTGTCACCAGAAAGCCACCAAGATCATGTCCCCGTGTACGTTTAAACTCAAAGGCGGCGGGTGGTACGCCGATGGGTACGCCTCCAGCAAAAAATAGGCTTTTGCGTTGCGGGCCAAACAGTAGTTGAAAGGGTGGGGTTGGCTTAAACCCACCCTTTCAACTTATGTTTTCAACCATCTGAGTTCAATATTTTTTCTGCCCGCGGCAGACCGTAGAAGGTTCATCCGGCCATCAAGGCCTCGATCTCCTCGGCGGTCACCGGTACCGACGCCGTCAGGTCCACCGGTTGATCGGTGGTGATCATGATGTCGTTTTCGATCCGCACGCCGATGCCCTCCTCCCGAATGTAGATTCCCGGTTCACAGGTCAGCACCATCCCGGCTTCGAACGTGCGTTCGCGACTGCCCACATCGTGGACGTCGAGTCCCAGGTGGTGGGAAGTGCCGTGCATGAAGTAGGTTTTGTAGAGGGGTGCATCGGCCGGCTGCGCGGCCACCGCCCGGGCGTCCAGCAGCCCCAGGCCGATCATCTCCTTTTCGGCCACCACCCCCACCTCGCGCTGATAGGCCGCCAGGGTGTTGCCGGGCCGCAGGCGGTCGATGGCCGCCTGCTGAATGCGCAGCACGGCGTCGTAGACCGCCCGTTGGCGCGGGGTGAAGCGGCCGTTGACGGGGACCGTGCGGGTCAGGTCCGAGGCGTAGTTGGCGTACTCCGCGCCGAAATCCATTAGCACCAGATCCCCGTCACGGCACTGTTTGTCGTTTTGGGTGTAATGCAGCACGCAGCTGTCGGCGCCGGAGGCCACGATGGGCGCAAAGGCCGGTCGGCGCGCACGGTTTTTGAGAAACTCGCAAAGCATCTCGGCTTCGATCTCGAATTCCCACACCCCGGGGCGGATAAAGGCCAGCAGGCGGCGAAAGGCCTTCTCGGTGATCTGACAGGCCCGGCGGATCAAGGCCACCTCGGCGGGCGCCTTGACCACCCGCAGATCCTGCATGATGGGCGCCAGCCGGCAGTAGCGGTGCAGCGGAAAGGCCGCCCGGCACCACCCGAGAAACCGTTTGTCCCGGGTTTCGACCGTCACATCCGCCCGCAGGTGCTCGTTGGTGTTGAGATAAATGCGATCCGCGGCGAGTACAAGGGGGCGCAAGACGCGCTCGAATTCCGAAAGCCAGTAAACCGTCTGCACCCCCGAAAGCGCTGTGGCCTCGGCCTTGGAAAGCTTGCGGCCTTCCCAAATGGCGATTTCCGGGTTGGTTTCCCTCAGGAACAGGATTTCGCGGTGTTTGGGCTCCTCGGCCTGCGGGCAGAGCAGCAGGATGGTTTCCTCCTGGTCGATCCCGCAGAGGTAAAATAGGTCGGTATTCTGCACAAAAGACCGGATGCCGTCGGCGCTGGTGGGCATGACGTCGTTGGCGTTGAAGACCGCGACAGCCCCTGGGGCCAGGGCGGTGGCCAGGCGGCGACGGTTTTGGATGAAAAGCGACGGGTCGATGGGGTCATATTTCATGGCGGCATCCTTTCGGGGTGATCATGCTGCGGTCCGGGGCAGCGGCGCGGCCGGGGTGTGCTGCGGCTGTGACCGGCCCCCCGGTACGCAGCCGCACTCCCCCATAGGGGGTGCGCGATGGGGTGTCAAGCTGATTCTTGTGCCGGCCGGGCGGGCATGGGCCCAGACTCATGATTGACTCGCAGATGGCATTTTGCTAAGTTTCGATAATTGCAACACCCCTGCGGCCTGCGGGCGACCCGGAGGCGGACGCAGATCTCACATGCCTGTCGACCCAACGGGCCAACGCCGCCATGCCGGAATAGGAGTGCCGCAAATGACAAAAACGGAATCACCTCTTGGTGACACCCCCATGTACCGGGAAAACTATCTCAGTGCGCTGCGCACGGAGCTGTTGGAACTGGTCGAGGAGGAACTCACGCCGGTGGCCATGCGCTACGGCTACAGTGAAGTGCCCCTCGAGAGCAACATCAAGTGGCGCCCCCAGGTGCTGGTGCTGGGCAACTACTCTTCGGGCAAATCCACCCTGATCAACGAGTTTCTGGGGGGCAACATCCAGCGCACCGGCCAAGCGCCCACCGACGATTCCTTCACGGTGATCACCTTCGATGAAACGGTCCCCTGCAACGGCCCCGTCCGGGTCACCGAGGAACGCGACGGCCGGTTTCTGCTCAATGACCCCGAATTCCCGTTCGAGGCCCTGAAAAAGCACGGCCAACGATTTGCCACCCACTTTCGTCTCAAAAAGGTCAATTCCCCCTTTCTGAAAAATCTGGCCCTGATCGACACCCCGGGGATGCTGGACAGCATCACCGAGCGCGACCGCGGCTACAACTACCAGGACGTTATCGGGGACCTGGCCCAGATCGCCGACCTGGTCCTGGTGATGTTCGACCCCCACAAGGCCGGGACCGTCCGGGAGGCCCATATCAGCCTGCGGGACACGCTGCCCACGCGGACCTTCGACGACCGGGTGCTCTACGTTCTCAACCGGATCGACGAGTGCACCTCCCTCAGCGACCTGTTGCGGGTCTACGGCACGCTGTGCTGGAACCTCTCCCAGATCACCGGCCGCAAGGACATCCCGATGATCCACCTGACCTACTCGCCGCGCGCCGCGACCGGCAAAGGCGACCCCGGCACCTACCACAGCGTCTATCTCAAAGAACTCGGCAATCAGCGGGAGGAGCTTAAAGAGGCCATCGCCGAAGCGCCCCGGCACCGCCTGGACAACCTGGCCACCTTCATCGAAACCCACGGTGAACGGCTGGCCCACCTGCTGGAGGCCCTGGTGGCCTACCGGCGCAAGTTTATCGGTTTTCAGATCAAAAACGCGCTTCTCGGGCTGCTGATCTGTCTGATGGGGGGCGCAGGCCTCAGCGGGCTTCTGGTCACTTACGGGGTCCTTCCCGGGGAACTGAATTTGACCCTGGCTGTCGGGGGGGCAATCGGTGTTTTTTTCTTTGTTCTCTGGATGACCCTTTTGAAAAAGTTTTTTGTTTCCCGCTTTCACCGTCGGACCATGGAGACCCTCGACCAGCTGACCCCCCTGGAAAACCAGACCCGGCGGGACAGCTGGCAGGCGGTGCGCGAGCTGGTCAACGCTTTTCTCAAAAAAACCGGCGGCAGCTACTCCCTGGCAGCCGTCCGTGAAGAGCACAAGGCCGTTCGCAAGGTTACGGACCGCGGCGCCCGTGAGGTGCGGGCGGCCCTTAATGAACTCTCCCGGATTTGACCCCGGCGCTGGCCCTGGCGGGGTCTTGGGTTGTCCCACAGGGCCGGCACGGCCGGCCCTTCGCCGTTTCCCCGGCGCCAAGCGCGCCGCCTCCCCAAAAAGCGCAACACCCGGCGCTATTTATCGCAGGCTGTGCTCGAGACAACCAGCGCACGGGTGAAGCACCGTCATTTTTCCCCGCCGGCGGGAAAGTCACTGTCCGCTGAAGGATTTCCGATCTTTTGCATCAACACCCCGGCCGTTTTGCGCGGGCCGACCTATTGGGCGTCCGCGGCGAACGCGGCCAGCAGGGCCGTCAGAAAATCCCACACCCGGCCCACAGACGGCAGATGCAGGCGCTCGGTCGGGGAGTGGAGGTCCTGGATGGTGGGGCCGAAGGAAATCATGTCCATGCCCGGGAAGCGGTCTCCGATCACGGCGCACTCCAGCCCGGCATGGATCACCGCCACCTCAGGCGATCGGCGGTAGAGCCGCTGGTAGACCTCCCGGCAGCGCCCGAGCAGCGGCGAGGCCATGTCCGGCTGCCAGGCGGGGTAGGCATGCGTGCGGCGGCCACTCGCCCCGGCCAAGGCGCAGACGGCCTCGATTTTGGCGGTGACCTCCTCCAGGCGCGACATGACGTTGCTGCGCTGGCTGGTGACCACCTTCAGGTGTCGCTCCTGCAGGTCGACCGTCGCCAGATTGGCCGAGGTTTCCACCAGCCCGTCGAAAACCCGGGACATCCCCTGGACCCCGTGGGGCAGGGCCGCAAGCAGGTGTCGCACCAGGGCGCTCTGCGCCGCCGACAGCCTTTTGGCGCCGGCCGCGGGGGCTTCCTCGACGGCCAGGCGGATCGCGAGATCCGGCTCGAGCTCCCCGAATTCCGCCCGTAACACGGCTTGCATGCGTCCCGCCAGCCCGCTCAGAACCGAGATCTCCTCCGCCCGGCAGGCCAGCCGGCAAACGGCCCGGCGGGGGATGGCATTGTGGGCGTTGCCGCCCCCCAGTCCGATCAGACGGGCGGCGCCGCAGGCCGCGGCCGATTGCAGGCAGCGGGTCAGCAGCACGATGGCGTTGGCGCGCTGTTCGTGGATATCGACCCCCGAGTGTCCCCCCCGCAGCCCTTCCACGCCAAGACTGACCACCGCCAGATCGGCGGGCAGGGCGACCGGGGCCAGCGGGAGGGTGATTTCGTTGTCACAGCCGCCGGCGCAGCCGACCGTGAACACCCCGTCAACTTCGGAGTCGAGATTCAGGAGAATCCGGCCTTGGATAAACCCCGGCTCCAGGTGGTTGGCGCCGGTCAGCCCGGTCTCCTCGTCCACGGTGAAGAGCAGCTCCAACGGCGGCCGCGGCGACCGGCTTTCGGCCGCCAGGGTGAGAGCCATGGCCAGCGCGATGCCGTTGTCGGCGCCTAATGTGGTGCCGGTGGCCTGCAGCCACTCGCCCGCGGTGGTCATCTGGATGGCGTCGGTGGTGAAGTCGTGGGTCGAATCCGCCGCTTTCTCGCAGACCATGTCCATGTGTCCCTGGAGAACCACGGTGGGCGCGGCGTCCGGCTGGGGAACGCCCGGCACCCGGATGACCACATTGCCGGCCTTGTCCTGCCGAAAGGTCAGGTCGTGGGCCGCGGCCCAGCGGCAGAGCCAGGCGGAGATGCGCGCCTCATTCTTGGAGCACCGCGGAATCGCGTTGATGGTGCGAAAACAGTCGACTATTCGGGGGGTGATATCGGTCATGGCCGTTTCCTTTCGGGATGGCGGGTCGATGCCGGCAGGGGCGACGGCCCAGTTTCTAATCCAAAACCCGGCCGCTGTCAAAGCCCGCTCTGACTGCGGGGCAAAACACCACGCCTTGCAGGCGCCTGCAGCCTTCGGCAGCGCTGCCTGATCGGCCGGGCCTGCGCCGGCCATCGGGCCTGGCGTGATTTTCCAGATCGCCGCCTTGCCATTGGGTCAGCGCAGTGATAGTTTTAGATCAAGTCGAACACCTCGGATTTAAAAGCTGGAAGCCTTTTTGGCGCCGAAGGGCGCAAAAGGCGGTGGCCCCCATAAAACACATCGAATTCAAGCCATTCGTCTGGATTCGAAAGGAGGTCCGCATGAACCTGGAAGAAGCCATCACCACAGCCCTGGAGTACGAAACCCGGATTCGCGATCTGTATCGCGGGGCCGTCGCGGGCAGCCCCGACCCCGTGGCGCAGCGGGTCTTCGGGGCGCTTGGCGACGATGAACAGCGGCATGTGGCCTACCTGCGACGCCGCCTGGCCGAGTGGCGCCAATCCGGCGCGATCACCGTCGAAGCCCTTGAAAGCGTGCTTCCGCCGGCGACGGTGATTCGCAAGGCGGCCGGGCGGGTCGCCACCACCATGGCCGAGGCCGACCGCACCGACGAAAAACAGATGCTCGCCAAGGCCCTGCGGGTGGAAAAGGAAACCAGCGGCTTTTACGCCCGTCTGGTGGACCAGCTGCCCGGACCCGGCCGGGAGATGTTCGCCCGCTTTCTCGAGATCGAAAACAGCCACATCGACGCCGTCCAGTTTGAACTGGACCATATCAGCGGCACCGGCTACTGGTTTGACTTCAAGGAGTTCGACATGGAAGACGGTTAGCCGGCCAGCGCCTACGGCGGCAGCACGGGGCGGTGCGCCCCTTTTGGGGTTGCATTTCACTGTCATCCGGGTAGACTGCCCGCCTGTTTGCACCCCAACCCGCAACGAGGCATGGCATGGCATCATCGGCAGGCGCGTTCCCAACGCCGCCCAAAAGGCCGTCACTCGGCTCCCAGGTGGTCGCTGCAGTGTTGTGCCGGCTGGTGCTGAACACCGCCCGCCGCTTTCCCTATCCCTTCGCACCGGCCCTCAGCCGGGGCATGGGGGTGCCCCTGACGGCCGTGACCTCCCTGATTGCCGCCACCCAGGCCACCGCCCTGGTGGGCGCCCTGAGCGGTCCGCTGACCGATCGTTTGGGGTACCGCAGCGTCATGTTGGCGGGTTTAGCGATGCTCGTTGTCGGGATGCTGACGGCGGGGCTCTGGCCGATCTACGGCATGGTCGTGGCCGCACTGCTGCTGGCAGCTCTCGGTAAAACCGTGTTTGACCCCGCCATTCAGGCCTTCGTCGGTGAACGGGTGCCCTTTGAACGCCGCGGGGCGGTGATCGGGCTGCTGGAGTTCAGCTGGTCCGGCTGCACCCTGCTGGGCATTCCGGCCATCGGGCTGTTGATGGCGCATTTCGGGTGGCGTTCGCCTTTTTTCGTTCTGGGCGGTCTTGGGCTGGCCGGGATGGCGCTGCTGGGGCTGATCCTGCCCCGGGACGGGCCGCGGCCGCAGGCCGGCACCGACGCCTGGCGCTTCTGGCGGCAGCTCGCGGGCCAGCCCCAGGCCTTGGGCACCCTTGGCTACGCCTTTTGGGTCAGCCTGGCCAACGACAACCTGTTCGTGGTTTTCGGGGCCTGGTTCGAGGAGGACTTCCACCTCAGCCTGGCCGCCCTGGGCTTCGGCACCGTAGCCATCGGTGCGGCCGAACTGGGCGGCGAGGCCCTCACCGCCCTGCTGGGGGACCGGTTGGGGCTGAAACGCTCGGTGCTGGCCGGTCTCTGTGTGTCCACCGCCTGTTACGTCCTCCTGCCGCTTGTCGGTCTGAGCTTGTGGCCGGCGCTAGCGGGGCTATTCGTTCTTTTTTTGAGCTTCGAATTCACCATCGTCGCCTCCCTGTCCCTTGCCACCGAGCTGGTGCCCGCTTTGCGGGCCACCATGATGGCCGGCTTTTTCGCAGCGGCCGGGATAGGCCGCGTGGCCGGGGCCCTGCTGGGGGGGCCGGTGTGGCTCTGGGGTGGGATCGGGGCCACGGGCGCGGTGTCCGCCGGCGCCAACCTGGCGGCCCTGGTCTGCCTCCTCTGGGGGTTGAAAGGCTGGCGCCATCGATAGGCCCAAGCGGTTGCCGCAAGGCCCACGGGCCGCCCTGCCGCCGGCGGGTTGCCAAAAGCCAAACGAACACTATTTTATCCCCTGTAAAACCAAAACCTAACCCAACTGCAAGCAGTCGTCTTCGCCATGACAAACCTTGAAAACAGTCATAAAATCGAAGAAATCCGGCGCCGCGTGCTCCAGTGGGTGCGGGACGGCCGCGATCCGGTCATGGCCAGCTGGCAAGGCGCCCTGGAATCCACCCTGGTGACCATGAACGCTTACCTGATGGCGGGCCATGTGGTAACGGTCGAGAACCTGTCCGAGAGTGACCTCAACCTCTTTCAGGCCCTGCATTTGACCCTCGATATTTCTCCTTTCGTGGTGGCCGTATTTCTGCCGCCTGCGATCACCCGCAGCTTCGGGACCGGGGAGATTCCCGAACAGGTGCAGCGCACAGCGCCGGGGGCCCCCTCGGCCATGCTGCTGCTGTCGCGCGCGGGCGATTTCGGCCGCATTGTTGCCGCAGAGCTTTCCCCGGAGGCGCACAAACCGGGGATCGACATCTTCGAAGGCGGGCAGCTGCTGGGCAGCTTCGATTACGGCACGCCCGGGGAGTGCATCCGCGGACTCTCGCGCGTAATCTGGGTCCACCTCAAGACCCGCGCAACCTGGCGCAGCGAGCAGATCGTGAGCTACACCGAAGGCTGGTTCAGGCGCAGCGCGGCCAACCGGATCACCGATCTGCCGGTCACCCCCCAGTATTCCTACATCCATCACCCGGAGCTGCTGCAGATGGATCTTGTCCAGGCGATTTTCCGCCTGGTGCGCGCCGCCCTTTTCGGTCTCTTGGATGATCCCGATCGGGTGATCCGATCGGCCGGTCGCGAGGCCCTTGCGGTTACCCGCGAAGCCCTGGCCCGCCGCCAGCCCGAAGCGATCACCGCCCTGCGCGAATTTTTCGTCGCCCAGCTGGTGTTTCTCCTCAAATTGCTCAGCGGGTACCGGGTGGCGGATTTTCAGGCGCTTTCCGAACGCGAAAAGGAAGCTTTCTACACGGCCTTCGACGAAACCGTGGAGGGCGTCCTGAAGACCTTCCTGAGCCGCATCGACGGATGAGGCCGTTCAACGGCCCCAGCCGTGATCCCATGAAACCCGACACCATCCGCATCCAGGGCGCCCGCCAACACAACCTCAAAGGCGTCGATGTCGCGATTCCCCTCAACCGCATCACCGCGGTGACCGGTGTCAGCGGCTCCGGCAAGTCGTCCCTGGCCTTTGACACGCTCTACGCCGAAGGCCAGCGGCGCTATGTGGAAACCTTCTCGCCCTACGCGCGGCAGTTCATGGACCGCATGGACCGCCCGCGGGTGGAGCAGATCGAACGGATTCCGCCGGCGATCGCCATCGACCGCAAGGACCCTGTCAGGACGTCGCGCTCAACGGTCGGGACCATGACCGAGGTCACCGATTTCGTCAAACTGCTCTTCGCTCGTTCAGCCGTGCTGCACTGCCGGGGGTGCGGCCGGCCGGTCAGCCCCGCAACCCCGGCCGCGGTCGGGGAGTTCTGCCGCGCCGTCCCCAGCGGTCTGACCGTGCTGATCTCCTTTCCGCTGCCCGTCGGCCAGGCGGCGGGGTCCGCAACCTGGGCCCAGCTGGGGTTTGACCGCTGGTTTGACGGCACCGCAATCCGCCCGCTGGCGGACCTCCCCCGGAACCCGGAGGACACCGTCCACGTGCTGGTGGATCGTCTGAAATGGCGCGGGCAGGAGCGCCAGCGGA
>JBAPYE010000623.1:0-1709 GCA_049284575.1 Desulfobacterales bacterium | reverse complement strand
CAGATGGACCTTTACCGGCTGCCGGACGGCAGCGGCACGTTTGAGGGCGCCTTCCAGGGAATGGAGACAGACGTTTTTCTCACCATAAAAGGAAAAATGACCGGCAACCATCTCGAAGGGACGGTATTCGGTGAAGACGTCTTCGGCGGCAGCACCGTTTCCGGTGATTTATCGGCTGATGAAAACGAGGTGAGCGGCACTTTCTCCCTGAATGCGCCCTATTCCCCACAAGGAACCTGGAGCGCCAAGAGACAATAACGTCATCAAGGTGTCCGCCGGCCTCACAGCGGAAAGCAAAAAATTAAACAAGCCCTCAGCGTGCTCAGCGTATGCGGTGAAAGTGAATATCAAAACGGCCTCTTTTTAGAGGGTTCATCAAGTCACTCCCTTTAGGGCCGGAAAGAAAGGAGAATAGAGATGAATCTAAAACATAAATCAATCGTTTATTTGGTGCTGGCCGCCTTTGCATTAACTGGCTCGACGGCAATGGCCCAGCAGGTCACCGGCACATTGGGCGCGCCCGATGCCACCACGACCATCAGCGGCAAGCAGCTGCCGCCGCCCGATCCGAAGTTCGGCGGCGTGATCAAGGATGACGCGCTCAAGTCCAAGCCCTGGTGGGCGCCGCGCGTCGTGCCGCCCAAAAGCGCTCCGAACGTGCTGCTGATCATCACCGACGATGCCGGCTTCGGCGTCCCCAGCACCTTCGGCGGCGTGATCCCGACGCCGACGATGGACCGCATCGCAAACGAGGGTCTGCGCTACAACCGGGTCTTCTCCACCGCACTGTGCTCACCTACGCGGGCGGCGCTGATCACCGGGCGCAATCACCATTCGGCCGGCTTCGGCGTCATCTCGGAGCAGTCGACGGGTTTCCCGGGCTACAACAGCATCATCAACAAGGACAAGGCCACCATTGGCCGCATCCTTCTCGACAACGGCTATTCCACGGCGTGGTTCGGCAAGGACCACAACACGCCGGCTTTCGCCGCCAGCCAGGTCGGGCCCTTCGACCAGTGGCCCACCGGCTTGGGTTTCGAGTATTTCTACGGCTTTGTCGGCGGCGACTCCAACCAGTGGCAGCCGAACCTGTTCCGCAACACCACCCAGATCTATCCGTTCGAGGGCAAGCCGGGCTGGAACCTCATTACCGGCATGGCGGACGACGCGATCGACTACATCACTCGAATCCACCAGACGGACCCCAGCAAGCCGATCTTCATCAAGTACGCACCCGGCGCCACGCACGCGCCGCATCACCCGACCAAGGAATGGGTGGATAAGATCCACGCGATGCATCTGTTCGACGATGGCTACAACAAGCTGCGCAAGCGTATTTTCGAGAACCAGAAGAAGCTGGGTGTGATCGCCGAGGATTCGAAGCTGACGCCCTGGCCCAACGAGGTGCTGAAGCCGTGGGATGAGCTCAGCCCGGAGGCGAAGAAGCTCTTCATCCGCCAGGTCGAGGTCTTCGCCGCCTACGCCGCTTACAACGACCATGAGATCGGTCGCGTGATCCAGGCCTTCGAGGACCTCGGCAAGCTCGACAACACGCTGATCATCTACATCAACGGCGACAACGGCACCAGCGCCGAGGGCGGGCCGCTGGGCACGCCCAACGAGGTGGCGTTCTTCAATGGCCTCAGTGAGCTGCCCGTGGACGTGCAGATGAAGTTCTACGACGTCTGGGGCACCGAGGAGACTTACAA
>JBAPYE010000622.1:0-24466 GCA_049284575.1 Desulfobacterales bacterium | reverse complement strand
ACCGGCGGCACAAGCCCCTGGTGGCCGAAAAAGCCCCACGGGCGACCAGCCGGCCCATCGTGATCATCGACCCACGGGCCGGCCACGGCCCTGGTATCGGCGGCTCCAAGCAGGATTCCCAGATCGGCATGGCGCTGGATGCCGGGCACCCGGTGTATTTCATGATTTTCAAAACATGGCCCGTACCGGGGCAGACCCTCGAAGATGTTCGCAACGCGCAGATCCGCTTTGTCGAAGAAGTCCGCCGCCGCCACCCCGACGCCCCCAAGCCGGCGGTGGTCGGCAACTGCCAGGGGGGCTGGGCGGCCGCCCTGGTGGGCGCGGAAAGACCGGACCTGATCGGCCCGATGGTCTTCAACGGCTCGCCGCTGTCCTACTGGGGCGGGGTGGAGGGCGCCAACCCGATGCGCTACCTCGGGGGCATGCTGGGGGGGATTTGGATCAACTCCTTGCTGAGCGATCTGGGCAACGGCACCTTCGACGGCGCCAACCTGGTGGCCAATTTCGAGAACCTCAACCCGGCCAACACCCTCTGGTCCAAGCAGTACACCCTTTTCGCCAAAATCGACACCGAAGTCGAGCGCTACATGACCTTCGAAAAATGGTGGGGTGGGTTTTTCTTGATGACTGGCCAGGAGATCCACACCATCGTGGACGGCCTTTTTGTGGGCAACAAACTCGAGCGCGGCGAATTCGAGCTGGCCCAGGGCAAGCGGATCGACCTCAAGGACAACAACAACCCCGTGGTGGTCTTCGCCTCTTTCGGCGACAACATCACCCCGCCGCAGCAGGCGTTCAACTGGATCGTCAAGGCCTACGGCAGCGCCGAGGAAATCCGGCGTCGGCGGCAGGTCATCGTGGTGCATACCCACGAGAATATCGGCCACCTGGGAATTTTCGTTTCCGCCAAGATCGCGCGCAAGGACCACAAGGAAATTATCGCAAGCTTCACCATGCTCGACTACCTGCCGCCGGGCCTCTACGAGATGCTCATCGAGGACGACCCTGAAAGACCCGACGAATACCAGGTGCGTTTCGTGGAAAAAACCACCCAAGACCTCCTGGCCATCGACGACCACCCCGAGGAGGAGTTGGCCTTCTACGGGGTCAAACAGGTGTCGGAACTAAACGATGCCCTCTACCGCCTCTTTCTGGCTCCCTGGGTGCGTGCGGCGAGCAGCGCATCCTCGGCCGAAATCCTGCGGCAGCTGCACCCGCTGCGCGCGCAGCGCTGGTTTTTTTGCGATCTCAACCCCTGGCTGATCCCGGTCAACATGGGGGCCGCGATCATCCGCGACGGCAACCGCCAACCGGTGGCGGCGGACAACGTATTCGGCCGCATGGAAAAGAATGTCTCGGAAGAGATCGAGCGCGGCCTCAATTTTTACCGGGATATGCGGGACATTCTCTGGGAGCAACTTTTTCGAATGATCTACGAAAACCCTTGGGTCAAGACGCTCTACCCGGCCCCGGCAGCGGATTCCGGTCACAGCGCCCGGCAAATCGAGGCCCTGCGCCGCCAGGATGCCGAAGGGCTGCGGCAGGCCATGGGCGAGGGGGGGTTCCGGGAAGCCGCCGTCCGCATCATCCTGGCCCTGATGCTGGCGGATTTCGAACTTCAGCGCACGGGCTACGCCATGGCGGGCCGGCTGACCCGGACAAACCGGCGCACCCGCGGTATCAGCCCGGACGAGTTGCGAGACCTGGTTCAGACCCAGGCACGCATCCTGCAGACCGACACCGACCAGGCCATCGCCGCCCTGCCCCGGCTGCTGCCGACCGCCAAAGACCGCCGCGAGGCCTTGGCGCTGCTGCGCGAAGGGGTCAAAATGCTCGCCCGCGAACCCAATGCCCAGGAAAAAGTCGCAGTGGCCAAAATCACGGCCGTCCTCTCCGCCTGATCCGCGGTCAGCCCCCGGCGGCGGTCAGGACCGCAGTCCGCGGATAAAGCCGGCCACCGCCCCCACCCCGTGCACGTCCACAAGGCGGATGGTCTCGCTACCGATCACGGCGATATCCACCTTGCCCCTGAGAAAATCGATATCCGCCCGCTGCTTGACCCCGAATCCCAGGGCCAGCGGCAGATCTGTCGCCTGGCGGCAGCGCGCCAGATACGCCTCCAAGGATTCCGAAAACGCCGTCTTTTGGCCGGTCACCCCCTTGCGGGCCACGCAGTAGATAAAGCCCCGACCGTGACCGGCCAGCATGCGCATGCGATCCTGGCCGGTGGTGGGCGAAAAGATGAAGATCGGCGCCAACTGATGCGCTTGCATGGCGGCCAGATAGGCCGCCCCCTCTTCGGGCGGCAGATCGGGCACGATGGCGCCCGCCATGCCGATGCGCGCCATCTCGGCGGCAAAGGCGGCCTCCCCGTATTTGAAGACGATGTTGCAGTAGGTCATGAACAGGAACGGAATGTCGAAGGCCGCGGTCACGCGCTGGGCAAAGGCCAGCGACTGCCGCACCCGGCCGCCGCTGGCGAGAACCGCCTGGTTGGCCCGCAGGATGACCGGCCCGTCGGCAATCGGCTCGGAAAACGGGATCTGAAGCTCCATCAGGTCCACCCCGGCCGCCACCATGGCCTTGACGATCTCAAAAGACGCCTCGAATGACGGGTAGCCGACGACGAGGTGGGTCATCAGCAGGATGTCCTTTTTCTCGCGCTGAGCTCGCAGGTAGGTTTCAAGCATCGTATTGCTCCGCCTTGTGTTTGATGAACTCCCGCCAGGCCGGGTCTTCGAACGCCTCGGCAATGGTGAAGATGTCCTTGTCGCCGCGTCCGGACTGGTTGATGATAATGATATCCTCGGGGGCCATCTCCGGCGCTTCCTTGAAGGCCCGGGCAAAGGCGTGGGCCGACTCCAGGGCCGGGATCAGGCCTTCCTTGCGCATGGTGAGGGTCAAGGCCTCCAGGACCTCGGCATCGGTGGCGGCCTCGAAGCGCGCCCGGCCGGATTGCTTGAACTGCGCCAGGATCGGGGAGACCCCCACGTAGTCCAGTCCCGCCGATATGCTGTGGGTCTCGCGCATCTGGCCGTCGCTGTCCTGCAGGAAAAAGGTTTTGTAGCCCTGGGCGACCCCCACGCTGGCATCCGCCGAGCACAGGCGCGCGGCGTGCCGACCCGACTCGAGCCCCTTGCCGCCGGCTTCCACGCCCACCAGTTCCACCGGGTCGCCCAGAAACCCCGAAAAAAGCCCCATGGCATTGGAGCCGCCGCCCACGCAGGCGTAAATCCGCTTGGGCAGCCGCCCTTCCCTTTCGAGAATCTGGCGGCGAGCCTCACGGCCGATGATCGACTGGAAATAGGTCACCATCTCGGGGAAGGGGTGCGGGCCGCAGGCCGTGCCGAGTACGTAGTGGGTGGTGTCCATGTTGCCGACCCAGTCGCGGAAGGCCTCGTTGATGGCGTCTTTCAGGATGCGGGTGCCGTCACGCACCGGCACCACCGTGGCGCCCAGGCGCTCCATCCAGAAGACGTTGGGGCGCTGACGCGCCACGTCGACCTCACCCATGTAAATGGTGCACTCAAAGCCGAAGCGCGCCGCCATGGTGGCGGTCGCCACCCCGTGCTGGCCCGCGCCGGTTTCGGCGATCACCCGCTTTTTGCCCATGCGCTGGACCAGCAGCCCCTGGCCCATGACGTTGTTGGCCTTGTGGGCGCCGGTGTGGTTGAGATCCTCACGCTTGACATAGATGCGCGCCCCGCCGAAATGGCGGGTGAGATTCGCCGCGAAGGTGAGCGGCGTGGGGCGGCACGAGTAGGTGGCCATGACGTCCTGGTAGGCCGGCCAGAAGTCGGGATCGGCCTTGGCGGCCTCGAAGACCGCCTCCAGTTCGTCAAAGGTCGCGTTCAGGATCTCCGGCAGAAACGCGCCGCCGAAGCCGGCATAATAGCCCCGTTTATGCATCGCCAGGTCCTCCGATATTTTGCGAAAAGACAAATTGATCCGTTCGGCAGTAAAGTTCTGCAAAAACACCATTTTGCGCCTGGGGAAAGTGCAGCAGGCGCCTGACGGCCAGCACGGGGGTTTCCGGTGTCACCTGCAAGTGGCGCGCGCGCCCGGCGTCGAGATAGGCAATTTGAAAGCTCTGCCGGCCGCCGTTGGGGCGCAGGAAATAGCGCTCTTCGGCGATCGCGGAAAGCGAGCGGCCCTCCAGATCGAGATCCGCGAGGCCGGCAAAAAGCCCCGGGTGCAGAAAGAGGGTTTCAATCAGCACCGGGACGGCCTCCACGCAGGTGAGACGCTCCAGAAAATAGGCCTTTTCGCCGGCAAACGGGTTCTCGCCGGAGGCGCCGACCGTTTTGAGCGCCAGCGGGGCGATGATCCGGCTTGTGACCGCCAGCCCCTTGCGGTTGAACGCGGCACTGGTGCCGTCTAAGGAAAAGAGGTCCACCTCCTGGCGCGGTTCCCGCACGTAGGTGCCCGATCCACGCCGGCGGGTGACCAGTCCTTTGCGCACCAGGACATCGATGGCCTGCCGAGCGGTGGGCCGCCCGATGGCAAAGGCCGCCGCCAGCTGGTGTTCGGATGGGATCCGGGTACCCGGCGGGTAGTTCCCCGCGCGGATCCTGGCGGCCAGCAACTCCGCCAGCTGGTGGTAAAGGGGCAGCGGCGACTGGGGGTTGAGAATTTCGGTGGGTGTCTCGGGCATGGCGCCGGAGCTCCAAAAGGTATTCTAAAAAAAGAGTTTTGGGCGTTGACCGGGACCGTTGCGGCGGCCGGGTGGGATGAGAGTGGCAAATATTGGTCAAGTTGTCAAGACAAATTATGAAAAGGGTCCCGCTTCTCCCGGAACGGACCCCGGTGGGATCTGGTTTTCGGCCGCGGTCCGCAGGGACCCGGCGGCCCTCAAACCGGTTCCGCAGGGTGGTCCGGCTCGGGCTTACGGAACAGGTGCAATTTGCCCAGCACGCGCCGGTGTTCGCCGAACACGTAGGCCAGGTCAGCGGCCTGCAGCCTGAAGTCAGCCTCGGGGTTGGCCAGGGTCTGATCCCCGCGTCTGACGGCCACCACGGTCAACCCGTGGATCTGGCGCAGGGCCGCTTCCTTCAGGCTCTTACCGTCCAACGGGGAACCCGGGTCCACCACCAGGGAGACGACCTCGTGCCCGGTGAGCACGTCCCTGACACTGCAGAAGGATTGGTCGGGAGTGCCGGATTCGCACAAAAAGCCGTAGTTCTCGCCGCGCACCTCGGCGGCGAAGCGTTCGATCTCGCGCACCGGCACCAGGTAGGTGGCCAGGACCCGGGTGAAGATCCCGATGGAGGTTTCGAACTCCTCGGGAACCACCTCGTTGGCGCCAAGCTCCTTGAGCGCCTGGATTTCGGTGACGAAACGGGTCCGCACCACGATGCGCAGGGCCGGGTTGGCCTTGCGCGCGACCTCGGTAATGCTGCGGATGGCCGCGGGGTCGGCGATGACCACGGCCAGAATGCGGGCCCGGGCCACCCCGGCGTGGGCCAGCACCGCGGGCTGGGCCGCGTCGCCGTATGAGATCGGCTCCCCCTTGGCCCCCTCGTTGCGCACCGTGTCGGGGTTCATCTCGAGGACCACGTAGCGGATCCCGGCCATCCGGGCGGCCCGCGCCAGGTGCCGGCCGCCCACGCCGAAGCCCACGATGATCAGGTGGTCTTCGAGGGCTTCGGCGTCAACATCCGCGTCGGCAGGAACCAGGGGGCCGGCCCCCCAGGGCAGTTTGGCGGCCAGAAAGTCCGAGAAGCGCGGCGAGGCCATGATCAGGAAGGGGGTCAGGGACATGGTCAGAATGGCCACGGCCAGGAAGAGCTGGTACTCGGCCGGGGCCATGAAGCCGTACGCCATGCCCACCCCGGCCAAAACAAATGAGAACTCACCGATCTGGCAGAGGCTCAGGCCCGTGAGGGCTGCGATCCGCAGGGGATAGCCCAGGACCAGCCCGGCGATGGAGACGATGACGCCCTTCACCAACAGGATCACCAGGGAGGCCGTCAGCACCAGCCAGAGGTTGCCGAAAAAGAAGTCCAGGTCCAGGAGCATGCCGATGGACACGAAGAAGACGCTGGTGAACACGTCCCGGAAAGGCAGGATGCCTTCGAGTGCGGACAGGGAAAACTCCGACTCGGACATCAGCAGCCCGGCCAGGAAGGCCCCCAGGGAGAGCGACAGGCCCATCTTGGAGGTTAAAAGAGCGATGGAGAAGCAGAGGCCCAGGGTGGTCATGAGGAACAACTCGCGGCTGCGGGTGCGCACCACCAGCAGCAGCACCCGGGGGATGACGACCTTGCCCAGGATGTAGAGCAGGGCGATGATGCCCACGGACTTGGCCGCGAGGAGCAGCAGGGAAGGTCCCAGATCGCCGGCTTCGCCGGACAGGAAGGGCACCAGCAGCATCATGGGCACCACGATGAGATCCTGGAAGATGAGGATGCCGAGACCGATGCGGCCGTGCGGGGTGCTCATCTCCGCCCGGTCGGACAGGATTTTAAGCACGATCGCCGTGCTCGACAGGGCCACCAGGAACCCCGCGAAGACGGCCTTGCCCATGGAAAAGCCCATGAACAGGGCCAAAGCGTCGAAGACGATGATGGTCAAAAGCACCTGGGTCGTCCCGCCCAGGAAGACCGGCTTCTTCAGGCGCAGGAGCTCCGTAAAGGACAGCTCCATGCCGATGACGAAGAGCAGCAGGATGACCCCGATCTCGGCCAGCATCTCGACCTCGTGGGCCGCACCGACCAACCCCAGACCGTGGGGTCCGGCCACCACCCCGGTGATCAGAAACCCAATGATGGCCGGGATGCGGAAGCGGTGGCAGACAACGATGACGCCGATGGACAGGCCGAAGATGACCACGGCCTCTTTGAGAATCGGTATTTCCATAGCTTGGTGCCTCTTCAGTTTTTTGGCCGGCCTCTTAAAAAACGACCAGTGCGCCGAAGGCCGTAAATCCGGCCCCGAAGGAAAGCAGCAGGCCGTTGTCGCCGGGTTTGGGACGGCCTTCAGCGATGATCTTATTGAGAACGAACATCACGGTCGGCGAGGACATGTTGCCATATTCGCGAAAAACATCGTAGGAAAAGCGCAGGGCGTCATCGTTCAGGCACAGCTTTTTGCCCACCTGCTTCAGAACCGATGTCCCTCCCGCGTGCACGGCCCACCAGTCGATCCGATCCGGCGCGAGGGAGTTGCGCGCCAAAAGCCGCTCGACCACCTGCAGGATCGTGTTGGCGCCCAGGACCGGGACCCGGCTGCTGAGCACGTTGCGCAGCCGCCCCTGCTCGGTGCGGTAGCGCAGGTGCTCGCGATGGGTTGGGAAGATCCCGGACTCAAAATCCACAAGTTGCGCCAATCCAGCGCACGCGCCGTTTCCGTCGTTGCCCCCGCAAGTCACGACGGCCGCCGAAGCCCCGTCGCCGAAGATGCAGTTGCTGATGATCAGATCGGGCTCGGCGCCGAGAAAAATCGTGGCCGAACAGACTTCGACGGCGATGCTCAGGATGGGCTTTCCGATGCCCCGCGCCACGATTCCCGCCGCACATTCGAGGTTGGGTAGCGCGGCGCCGCAGCCCATGCCCATCAGGTCCATGACTTTGACGCAGGGATCCAGCCCGAGCTGTTCGGTCACGTATGAAGACATGCCGGGGCAGAGGTATCCGGTGCAGGTATTGACCACCACGCCGCCGATATCGGCGGGGGCGCAGCCGGCTTGGGCCATGGCCGCGCGCGCCGCAAGAACGGCAATCAGCGTACCGAATTTGCGGAAACGCGCCACCAGCCGGTCCGGGTCGGTTTCCAGGACTTCCTCCGGACGATCGATTCCGAGATAGCGCCCCCGAACAGGGCCTTCAAGCAGTATACGCCGGAAGAGTTCGCGCTCGTCGGGGGCCATATCGAGATGCGAATCAAAGAAATCGAAGACTTCTTTCTGACTCGCATAGAAAGGCGGATTGGCGGTTGCAAGCGCCTGGATGACTATGCGCACGGCGCCTCCCCGATAAACCGCACCACCGCCCGTATGCGAAAAAGCGGTGCGCTGCTGACGCTCACGGCAGCATCCTGCAGCCCCCCCAGCAAATCCCTGAGCTCCGCTGCCCTGAACCCCTTGCGGATCGACAGCAAGGCGTCGTGGCCGACTTCGAAGGGAAAAGCCGGGAGAAGGAGCCTGCAGGCGGCATAGTTGGCAGGCGAGCGCTGGAGGTCATTGATCAGGAGGCTGCTGCGCACAAAGCCGCGCAGCCGGTCGATGAGGCGCATAATATCATTCTCCGCAAGATGGTGAAAAAACATCGATCCGACCGCGCAGTCGTAGAGCGCCTCGGGCTGATGGGCGAAGATGTCGCCGCGGATCAGCGTGATCGGCAGATCGGGATTGCGGCGCAGGTTGCGCCGCGCGATGCGCACGGCGTGCTCGCTATTCTCGACGCACGTGAAATGAACGCGGATACGCCGCCATCGCGCCCATGCGCAGACGGCAATGGGGATGTCGCAACTCCCCGATCCCACATCCAGGACCCGCAACGCCCGGTCCCGCGGCGCGTGGGCCGCCTCCGCTGCGACAAAGCGCCTGACCGCCCGCGCGCCGCCGAACCAGCGATTCACCACCGCGATGAACCGGAAGCTCTCTTCCGCCAGGTTTCGGTCAAAGCCCGCCGCGTCCATCAACTCCGGTTCAACCGCACGCTTTTTTAACACCCCACAAACTCCCGTCCAACATCGATCCTTCAATCCGGCCAAACTGTTGCATCGCGCTTCTCCTGAAGTCTTCGTCCACAGCAACGGCCCTTTCCGCGATTTCTTCACAGTATCGGCAGCGCTTGCATTCGAGTGCGGCGCAGTCCCGGCGCCTGAAGCCCTCGATAAAATCCGCGGGGATCATCGCCGAATCTATCCGTATCGGGCTTTCGCCCAGGGGGAAGAGCATCCCCTGGCTGCGCGCCAGATGGTACAATTCTTTGATTCTGAAAGGGTTGACCTGCAGCGGCCTCAGAAAAAACTTTGCAGCCCAGGCAATCCCCTTCTTTTGCGTCTCCTTGAACCCGTAGGGCAGGATGATTTCCGCCAGATTGCCCTTAAAACTGCGTTCGCTGTAGGCCTTCACTCGCTTGAGGAGTTCCCCGGAGGGAATGTTTCGCTCGAGCAGCTTAAAGGTTTCAAACCCCAGCGCCTCGTATGCCGCGAGATCTTCCGGCCGGATCCAGGCCGCCTTGACGAACAGCGTGGGGTCTTCAATCCTTTTGCGCGTGCAGCGCAGGAAGCAATAATCGATGAAGAGCCGCCGCGAGCCGTCCGAGCCGTGGGCAAAGCCGTTCTGGTGATAGACCTGCATGGGGCAGTTGGGCAGGCAGGGGTGGTTGGCGATCAGCTGCAGTTCACAGCGCACGGCCGCCCTGATCGCGGCCAGGCGGCGGAAGTTGCGGTTGATGGAAAAACTCTCGAGCGTGATGGCGTCGGCGCCCAGGTCCTCCCAGAACCGGGCCCGCCGGGGAGTGTCCACCTGGGCGTAGATGCCGACCTTGACGAAAAACTCCGGAAAGCGCGCCTTGATCGCCTCCAGCAGAAACGGCGTGGAGACGGTCAGCCGCTTGACCCCCATCTGCCCGAGCCTTTCCAGCAGGCCCATCAACTTCTTCTGGAACCCCCGGCCCCATTCGCGGTTCCCCATGCACGAGCCGTTGAGCAGATAGTTGAAGGCGATCCCGTTTTCGGCAAGCCGCCCGACGTACTTCGCCAGCGCCCTTTCTGAGAGCGATCCGCCCATGTAGCTCGGCCTGCCCCCGCCGGTGAAGTCGCTGGAAAGCTTGCCGAAGACCTCTTCCACCGGGTAGGCTTTCAGTTCCGGAATCAAGGCGCTGTCAAAGTTGGCCGCGAGTGAGAGCTTCATAGGGGCCGATCTCCTTCATTCCCTGGCCATGGAGGAGGTGTCGGCCGTCGCGGTCAGCGGCGTGACGGCCTCGCTGACCAGGCGTTCGGCCGGCATTTCCTGGGATTTTCTCATTTCCTGTGCTGCGCGATCAGGCGATCTCTGAGGGATTTGAGCTCGCCGCTGAGACCGACTTTGTAGATGTGGGGGTTTTCGAAGCGTTTGTATTCCGCGGGCAGCAGGTCCAGGCGCTCCCGACAGTAGCCTGCCGTCCGGGAAAGGGGGGGCGGATCGTGGACGATCCGGCCCTGGTCCATCACCAGCTGCAGCAGCGGCTCGGTTTCGTATCCCGCGATGGCGAAGGACTGATGGGGAACGAAGGGATGGTGCATTTTGGAAATTTCGCTTTCATCCAGAAGCCCGACGACATCCGCGCCCAGAAACAGCCCGTCACGATCGAACACGCGCCACACCTGCTTTTTGGCCGGCAGGGTGATCTTGGAGACATTCTCCGAGAGTTTGATCACCGGCCGGCCGCCGACCGCGGCCATCTTGTAAACCCCGTCAAGGGCCGCGTCGGGGCGGCCGATGACCAGGCTGGTGCCGACGCCGAACACGTCGATGGGCGCCTCCTGCGACATCAGGCTGCGGATCACATACTCATCGAGCTGGTTGGAGGCCGCGATTTTGACCTCGTGCAGGCCCGCCGCGTCCAGCATGGCGCGGCTCTGTTTGGCGAGGTAGGCCAGGTCCCCGCTGTCCAGCCGGATGGCTTTCAGGCGCTGCCCTTTTTGCGCCATCTCGCGGGCCACGTTGATGGCATTGGGCACACCGCTTTTCAGGGTGTCGTAGGTGTCCACCAGCAAAACGCAGTCATTGGGGCGTGCGGCGGCGAAGCTGCGAAAGGCCGCCAGCTCGCTTTCGTGGCTCTGCACATAGGAATGGGCCATGGTGCCGGACGGCCGCAGCTTGAAATCCCGAGCCGCGCGGGCGTTGCTGGTGGCATCGAACCCGCCGACGACCGCCGCGCGGCTGGCATGATAGCCACCCAGGCCCTGGGCCCGGCGCAGTCCGAAATCGATCAGCACGCCGTCCTTGGCCACATGCCGGATGCGGCTGGCCTTGGTGGCGATCAGCGATTGAAAATTGAGAATGTTGAGCAGCAGCGTTTCGATGATTTGGGTCTCGATCAGGAGCCCCTCGACCCTCAGCACCGGGCGCGTCGGAAAGGCCAAATCGCCCTCGGGGGGCGCGTACAGCGTCCCCCTGAAACGGAAATTTTTCAGATACGCCAGATAGTCGGGGTGGAAATCCTGGGCCCGCAGAAAATCCAGGTCCTCCCGGTCGAAACGCAAATTCTCCAGGACCGCCAGCAAATTCTGCAAACCGGCGAAAACCGTATAGCCGCCGCCGAAGGGGTTTTTGCGGAAAAAGTAGTCGAAAACAGCGTGTTCCGCCTGGCGGCCGGCCAGAAAATAGCCCTGCCCCATGGCGAGTTCGTACTGGTCGGTGTATGTAGCCGTAATATCGAGCATAAGCGTTTCCCAGGGCCTCAAGTCGGCCCTGTGATGGGTTTGTTGCGGTCCTCCGACCCGTATTGGCGGCAAAAGCGTTCGCTGATCGACCAGAGATCGGCCGCCAGGATTGTCTTGACCTTCTCCAGGATCTGGGGCCCAAGGGGACCGTAGTAGGCTTCGGCAACGGCGCCTGTGATACAGGCCAGGGTGTCGCTGTCGCCCCCGAGGGAAACCGCGTTGCGGACGGCATCCTCGTAGGAGTCGGCCTCCAGGAAGGCGATGACGGCCTCCGGCACCGTTTTCTGGCAGGAGACGTCGAAGCGGTAAGAAGGCCGGATGGCATCCAGGCTCCGGTCCAGATCGTACCCGAAGCGCTCGCTCAGCTCCCTTTTGACCCGCGCCTTGTCCCGCGTCGTCCTGGCCAGAAAAACCGCCAGGGCCGCCGCCTGGGCCCCCTTGATGCCCTCCGGGTGGTCGTGGGATATCACCGCGGTACGCGCCGCCTCGCGCAGGACGCCGGCGACATCGTCAAAAGCCCAGCCCACCGGGCTGACCCGCATGGCGGCGCCGTTGCCCCAGCTGTTGTAAGGTTGGGGATCCTCGGAGCCCAGCCAGCGGATAAACGTGCCGCCGTAACCGGCGTGGGGGTGGCGGCGGCCGATCTCCCAGACCCAGCGGCGGTAATCGCCGTCGGTCATGATGGCCTGGGCCACCGCGATGGTCAGCACCGAATCGTCGGTGAAGCGGCACAGGGGGTGAAAAAGGGGAAACTCCTTGGTTTTGATGGGACGGGCCTCATAGACCGACCCGATGATGTCTCCGGCGATGGCGCCGATCATTCGGCAACCTCCGATACCAGCCCGCACCCGGGAAATACCGGCCTCGGGGTAGTGCACCCGGCGATTTACTCCTGATCCGGTTGCAGTGAAAAGAATTTTTGAAAACGGTCATTGAGTTTTTCAGGGTTTGAAAGCACCGTTCCTGGCGCCAGCTCGGGTTTCTCGAGCAAAACAGCATCAACCGGAAGTGGCGCCCGACGGACGATGTCGTCGATGAGCGTCAGGATAAAGGCCCTGACGACAGGGTTGAAGATATCGTTGTGGCCCGTCATGATGGACGCATCGGTCTTGATGAAATAAAGCGGGTAATGGTCAGGCAGGGGACCGAAAGTCGGGTGGCCTGAAAGGGTCGTGCGGCCCCAGGGAACACACCCATCGGGCGCCTGGCCGCAGGTTTGAAGGTTCAGGCTCAGTTGACCGTCCGCGTCGCTGCGGGTCAGGCGGTGGGTCAGGTAGGGGGCGAAGTTGCCCACCGTCGTGGTGTCCAGGTGCTCTTCCTTGAGAACCAGATGTTCCCCACTCAGGCGATCCGTGTAGTAAGTGCGCTCCAGGTCGAGCTGGTGCCAGGTGAGCAGCAAGTCGAGCGACTGGCCAATGGGGAAGCTGTTGTGGGTGGCCCAATCGGCATCGGTGCTGATGGAAATCAGCATCGGGTTCTGGTTTGCCGTGTAGCTTTCCGATAGCGCCGCTTCCACCAGGTTGAGCACCCGGTTGGCCTCGATGGCCGGGTTCAGCAGAATTACGGCATCGCCGATGGGCACCCTCGCGTCGCCCCGGGGATCCCGGCCGATGGCCCGCTCGGTTAATATCTCCGACACGGCGCTGGCGACGATCGCGCCGCCGAAACTGTGGCCGACCACCACCAGCACGTTTTGCGGCCGCTTTTGATCGATTTGATCCAGTTCCAGCAGCAGCTTGGTGACCCCTCCGGTGCCCACCTCCTCGGCGACGCTCTTGCGATCCCAAAAGGTGAGGTTCTCGATGCCCCACAGATCGAGGCTCGCCCCCCGCCACCCGATGTAAACCCCGACCAAACGCCTGTTCCCCAGGGTTGAGGCCCCCTTTCCAATGACGGTCAGCGCTTTTTTGAAATCGATGAGGTTGGGGTCGGTTTCAGCGGCGTTGTGCTTCCAGCCATGAACGAAGGTGACCACCACTACCCCCCGCTCACGGCCGCGGGCGCGGATTCTGTCAAGGACATCCTCAATCCACTGGTTGTTGAAGGCATTGCCGCGCTCGGTGAACTCGGCAAAGGCCAAATCGTAGTCGGGGTGCTCCTGGAAGTAACTCAGACGACATTCTGACGCCGACGGTTCGGCGCAGTTTTCGAGCTTCCACGCGAGGGTGTGGTAGGGATCTTTGGTGGCGCACCCGACAACGGCGAAAACGATCAGCAACAGAAGGCTTTGGATGGGACGCGAAGGGCGTGTCGTCATTGCGATGCCTCCTTTTCAGATGGGGTCGATGGACTGGCGGATTGGGCCTCCAGTGAAGGCCAAATCCGGGCGGTTTGCTTGCGTTTCGGGCAAAAAAAGAAGCCGCCTGTTGGGTTCAGGTGAAAAAAACGCCATGACCCAAATTCAGAAGAGATCCAGGCGCTGGAGAGATCTGGGCGATGGAAAAATTTCAGCGGTAGAAACCAAAAAAATTCTGAAATATTTTTTATGGTTTTGCAAGTTTTTTTTGGGCGGCTTTTACGCTCGCGCCCCAACACTTTCGATGCCCCCCTTGACACGAGACCAGAGGATCTTAGACTCCAGTGTAAACCGGGTCACGAAGACCCCCATTGTCCTAACGGATTAGGAATTGCAAAAGGAGGATCATCATGGAAGGCAAACACGAGCACAAACATCTGCATGGTCACGAACACACCCACACCCACAGCCATGAACACGCACACAATGGCGAGACCCACAGCCACGAGCACACTCACAGCCATGCCCACGAGCATGTCCATGAGCACCTGCACCCCCACAGCCACAGTGGCGCCCCCCACGTGCACGACCATGACCACACTGGCGATCATGGGGACCATGACCACGACCATCCCGGCCACGAGGCCGAAAAGCACGACCACACCCACTGACCCTGAATCCGGAGGTTCGGGTCCGGTAACGTGAGAAAGCCCTGCAGGTGGCGCCTTTGACCGGCGCCGCAACAAAACGGTTGACAGTCAAAATCCAAAGGGTTAATAGATGGCCTAACCGACGGATTGAAATCCGTATAGTTTGGCTAAAGAATTTTAACCGCTTAACAACCAATAGCCATGAAGGCGACGATCCCCAGCCGCAGCGCGACGGGGGGTCCTCCTTTGTGGCTTTTTTTGTTGGCCTGACCTGATTTGCCTTCAAAACCACTTTGCTAAAGGAGAGTCAAATGAAGAAGAGTCAAGCGTTGCTTTCAGTCGTTGCGGCCGCCCTGTTGATGCTCACGGCCGCTCCGGTTCTGGCTCATTTCGGCGCCCTGATCCCCTCCAGTGCCATCGTCGGCCAGGATGACCCCAAGACGGTGGCCCTTGAGGTCAAGTTCATCCACCCCCTGGAGCAGCACTTCATGGAAATGGTCAAACCCAAGCAGTTCGCCGTAATGCACGCCGAGCAGAAGACCGATCTTCTGGCCAGCCTGAAAGAGGCCAAGGGAAGCAGCCCCGACCAGACCGAGAAGTTTACCTTCTGGACCGCGGAGTTCCCGATCAAACGTCCGGGGGACTACACCTTCTTCGTGGAGCCGACCCCCTACTGGGAGCCGGCCGAGAACCTCTACATCGTCCACTACACCAAGGTCTGCGTCAACGCCCTGGGTCTCGAGGAAGGCTGGGATCAGCCGGTCGGGTTGGAGACCGAGATCGTTCCCATGACCCGCCCTTACGGCCTGTGGACCAACAACCTCTTCACCGGGCAGGTGCTTCTCAAGGGAAAACCGGCCCCCTTTGCCGAGGTGGAGATCGAGTATCTCAACGCCTCCCCCGGCAACCCCGGGGTGGTGCTTCCGCCGGCGGACCCCTACGTGACCCAGGTGGTCAAGGCCGATGCCAACGGGGTCTTCAGCTACGCCATGCCCCGGGCCGGCTGGTGGGGGTTTTCGGCCCTGAACGAGGCCGACTGGACCATCGACCATGAGGGGCAGAAGAAGAACGTCGAGATCGGCGCGGTCTATTGGGTGCACACCCGGGATATGAAATGACCCTGTAAGAATAAGGATTGCGTGATGAAAATTGCGAGAACGGTGGCCTTTTGCGTGCTGGTATCACTCCTGCTCGGCGGCACCGCGCTGGCCCACAAGGTCAATCTCTTCGCCTATGCCGAGGCGGGCACGATCCATATCGAGAGCTATTTTCCGGACGGCCGGCCGGTGGCCGACGGCCAGGTGATGGTCTATGACAGCGGGGACACCCTGCTGCTGGAGGGCCGGACGGACCCGGAGGGGCTGTTCAGCTTCCCCATTCCCAAGGTCGACGACCTGAAGATCGTCCTGGACGCCAGCATGGGACACAAGAACAGCTTCAAGCTCAAAAAGGCCGAGGTGGAGGCCGGTCAATGATCGGGTGGCAGACCGCGCTTTTCCGCGGCAGGAAACTCCTCGCCGCGATGACGGTTTGCGCCTGCCTGGTGTTTGCGGCCGGATCAGCCCTGGGGGAGACGCCCACCGGTCAAAATCCGGCGGAGTTGGCCACGCTCCTGGCCGAGCAGAACAGCAGCCTCACGCGCGAGCTGCGGCGGATCCAGCGTGAAATCGCCGCCCTGAGGGCCGATCTCGGCAAACCGGGTTTTCAGGAGATTTTCGGCGGCATCGGCTACATCTTCGGCATCTTCGGGACCGCCGCCTTTGTGGCCAGCCGGCGCCGGGACCGCGGCCCGAACCGTCCCCAAGACAGCGGCAGGAACTGACCATGCACATTTCCGACGGGGTTCTCCCCATTTCCGTGACCGTCGGCGGCTATGCGGCCAGTGCGGCCCTGGCCGCCTGGAGCGCCCGCCGCACCCGCAACGAGGATCTGCCCAAGGTGGCGGTGGTGACGGCGGCCTTCTTCGTGGCCTCCCTGATTCACGTCCCCTTCGGGCCCACCAGCGTCCACCTGCTCATCCCGGGCCTGGCCGGCGCCCTGCTCGGGCCGTCGGCCTTCCTGGCCATCGGCCTCGGCCTGCTGCTGCAGAGCATGCTCTTTCAGTTCGGCGGGCTGACCGCCCTGGGCGCCAACGCGCTGATGATGGGGGTGCCTGCCCTGCTCTGCGGGGTTTTCTTCCAGCGGCTCAAGGGCCGCAGCCGGCGGCGGCAGTCGATCATCGGCGGGCTTGCGGGCGCCCTGGGGACCGCCCTGGCCGCCCTTGTGCTGGCCCTACTCCTGGCCACCGGCGGCGAGGACTTTTTCGGGGTGGCCAAGATCGCCCTGGCGGCCCATGTTCCGGTGGTCGTCATCGAGGGGCTGGTCAGCGCCTTTACCATCGGCTTCCTGGCCAAGGTCAAACCGGCCCTGCTGGAGCCGGCTTTCGTCGAGACCCGGAAAGCGGTTCATGCCTGAGGTGACGGAGGTCGTCCTGGCCGCCTGGCAGTTTGCCGCACTGCTGCTGGCCCCGTTGGCCATCCTGGCGGGAGCCGCCGCCGGCCTGCGCCGCCTGGTGCGCCGGCGCGGGGCCCAGACCGAGGACCCGGACTGGTCGGTCCCCCCCCTGGCCGACGCTGGGGGCGCAACCCTCTTCCACCGCTGGGACATCCGCTGCAAGCTCCTGACCCTGATCGTTTATAGTTTCATCGTGGCGTCCCTCAGCCGTGTGGCGCCGGCCCTGGCCGCCGTGGCGGTCTCGCTGCTGGCCCTGGTGCTGGCGCGCGCATCCTGGGAGCGGGTACTGATGCGCCTTCTGGCCATCACCGGCTTTCTGGCCATGTTGCTGGTGGTCATGCCCCTGACAGCCCCGGCCCGCCCCGGGGACACGGTTCTGGTCATCGGGGGGGTGGACTGGATCGGCTTCAACCTGCGCGGCCTCGCCAAGGCCCTCGCCATCGTCGCCAAGGCCGTGGCCATCGCGCTTTTGATGGAGCCGCTGCTGACAACGGCCCCCCTGCCGGTCACCCTCCACGGGCTGACGAAACTGGGGGCGCCGGATATGGTCGGCCAGATGGTGCTGCTGAGCCACCGCTACCTGCACGTCTTTCGCCACGAGGCCGAGCGCATGGCCGCCGGCATGCGGGTGCGCGGCTTCCGCAAGCGGACCGACCTGGAGACCCTGCGGGCTGTGGCCAATTTCCTGGGGATGCTTTTCGTGCGAAGCTTCGAGCGGACCGAACGGGTCTTCGACGCCATGCGCGCGCGGGGCTACCGGGGGCGCTTCCCGGCCCCGGCCGAGCTTCGGATGCAAAAGGCCGATCTCGCGCTGGCCTTCACCTGGCTGGCGGTCGGGGCGGCCCTGGTGGCCTATGACCGGCTGGGCGGATGAGGTCTCGCCATGACCCATGACCCCTTACCGGAGCTGCAGCGGCCGGCACCCGAGGAGACCCTCTTCAGCGTGCGGGGGCTCGCCTACCGCTACGCCGACGGCACCCCGGCCCTGGCGGGCATCGATCTCGACGTCCATCCGAGCGACCGGATCGCCCTGGTGGGCCACAACGGCTCCGGCAAGACGACCCTGGTCAAGCAGCTCTGCGGGCTGCTGGCGCCGTCTGCCGGGGAGGTATTCTACCGCGGGCGGCGGCTTGACGGGGATCATCTCGACCGGGCCCGGTTGGAGATCGGCCTGCTCTTCCAGGACCCCGACGACCAGCTCTTCGGCCACAGCCTGATCGACGACGCGGCCTTCGGGCCCCGCAACCAGGGTTTGGGGCGGGAGCCGGCGGAGGCGGCAGCGCGCCTGGCCCTGGAGCAGGTAGGCTTGGCGGGAATGGCCTACAAACCCCCCCACAACCTCAGCTTCGGCCAGAAAAAGCGCGCGGCCCTGGCCGGGCTCCTGGCCATGCGGCCCGAGGTCCTGATCCTGGACGAGCCCACCACCAACCTCGACCCCCGCCAGGAGGAGATCTTCCTCAACCTGCTGCGGGCGTTTCGTGGCACCCTGATCTGCATCAGCCACAACCTGATCTTTCTCTACGAGCTCTGCGCCCGGGCCGTGGTGATCGACCGCGGCCGCATCCACCACGACTACAGCCTGCGGGAGCTCGTCTCCCAGCGGGACTCGCTGCGTGAACATGGCCTAGACTTCTCCTTCCGGCTGGCCGCGGACGCGCCGCTTCCTTTGGAACCTGGCGCCGCGAAACCGATCCGCCGATCACCCCCCGAACCCTCCGGGAACCCCGCGGGCCCGCCTCTGGTGTCCCTGCGGGACTATCGCTACCGCTACCCCGACGGCACCCGGGCCCTTGCGGGCGTCGGTCTCGATATCCGCCGCGGGGAGCGCCTGGCCATCGTCGGCGAAAACGGGGCCGGCAAGACCACCCTGCTCGCCTGCCTGCTCGGCCTGCGCCCGGGTGAGGGGGCCTTTAACTTCGCCGGCCAGCCTGTGACCGCGCGGCGCCGACAATCCCTCTGGCGGCAGGTGGGCATGGTCTTCCAGGACTGCGCCGACCAGCTCTTCTGCCCGAGCGTGGCAGAAGAGATCGCCTTCGGCCTCAAGCGCCTGGGCTGCTCCCCGGCGGAAACCCGCGAGCGGAGCGCCGCCGCCCTGGCCCGGGTGCGCCTCGCGGGGTTCGAGACGCGGGTCCCGCTGCACCTTTCCGGCGGCGAGCGCAAGCGCCTGGCCCTGGCCTGCGTGCTCGCCATGGCCCCGGAGCTCCTGATCCTGGACGAGCCCACCGCCGGCCTGGACCCCGCGGGGGAGGCGCTGCTGCTGGATATCTTGGCCGATCTCGACGCGACCCTGCTCCTGGTCAGCCACGACATGTTTTTCGTGGGGGAGTTGACCCGCCGGACCCTGGTCATGCACCAGGGCCGGATCGCCTGGGATCTCCCCACCCGGGAATTCATGCACGACGAGGCCCTCGGCAGCCTCAACGGACTTGCCTTCATCTACCGCCGGAACTGCAGCGACGCCATCCGGGCGCTGCAACACGAGCACGAGCACAGCCATCCCCACCGGCACCGGCACACACACCCCCACCGCCACGAAGAAACGCTGCACGCCCATCCCCATGAACACACCCACGAGCACCCCCACCGCTTCGCCCACCGGCACCCCGGCGGCGACGCGGCCCATGAGCACCCTCCCGAGCACCACCACGAACACAACCACCCGGGGCACACGGCCGAACCCCACGACCACGAACACGAGTAAGCCGGCGGGGGAAACTGCCCGAACCCGACGGATAGTCCGGGAAACCGGTCACCGGCACCTGAAAAACTCAGCCGCTAACCCGCCTTTTTTGTGATCCCTGCAACGCAACCTGCATGATGCGGCTGTTTGCGCGCCTCGAAACGCATGCCATCATAAATCCGCATCCCCAAGTTGCATTGCAGGGGAAGATTGGGTTGCTCCTTCCACAGTTTAAAACAAGTATTGTGCGCTGAACTGAACCCGGTTCAGCTCACCGTCGTCGTCGTTTTCCAACTCCCGCTGACCCCACAAGTACTCCAACCCCAGATTGACCTGGGAAACAGGGCTCCAGACGAGGTTGGCATGCACCGACTGAAAGCGCTTGTTGACCTCGTCGCCCACCGCGTCGGTGTCGTTGTCGGCCTCGGCGTAAGCGTAAACCAGGCTCGAGCGCAGATTGTCCAGCCAGAAATGGCGGTAGGCCACAAAACCGCCCCACTGCTCCAACGCTTCGAGATCCCCATCCTCATCGATGTAAGCGTCTTCGAAATTGCTCCACATGTAGCGGCCCAGGGCGTTGCCGTAGTTGAGCATGAAGCGGATGTCATCCTTGCCGAATGTCGGCACCAGCCCAGCGGCGCTGACGGCGCCGCCAAAAACGCTGTCATCGGCGATGTCGTTGTCGATCCGCAGTTCCCGTCCCATCAAGGCCAGTGAGAATTTTCCGAAATCGCAGTTGTAGTTGATCCGACCCACCACATCCGGGACCCGCTCGGTGTCAAAGGAATCGCTGACGTTCCTTTCCCTTTCATCATCGAAGTAGATGACCCAGGTTTCGGGGTTTTCCGCAGCCAGTTGCAGGTTGCCCCAATCGAAGGGCTGGGTCCAGCGCACCTGGGCCTGGCGGACGAAAATCTCACCCGCCGGCCCGCCGAAATCGAGCGTTTCCGGCAGAACGCCGGCATTCATGAAAGTGGACCAGTTCTGGCCGGCCATGAAATTGCCGAGTTCGCCATAGGCATGCCGGACCCGCCAGCCGTCAGAGTTGGTTGCCTTCTGGTTGCCGGAAAAGCCATAGATGTCGCCTTCCACGTGAACCTTCAGATCCCCCAGGCCGGTCCCGGTTCTGGTTGAGAGGTACAAGCGGCTCTGCTTGGCGGTGAAGACCAGCTTTTCCGACGGCTCGTCCGCGCTCGGCCCGACAAAGATCGACCGCGGGTAGAAGAACCGATCAGAATCGCTGTTCGTGCCCGCGCCGACATCACTGTAGACCGCATCCAACTTCACGAAGCCCCCGAGGCGGACATCGGTGTCGATCCCCGGCATGCGGAAATTGAAGGTGCCGGGCCCCGCGCCCCGGGTGACCATTTGGGCTTCCGCTTCCTTTGCCGCCGCAGCCTTCTGAGCCTCCAGTTCCGCGGCCTGCTGAGCCTCCAATACTTTCTGAGCCTCCATTTCAGCGACCTTTTGCTGCAGCACCTCCAATTGCAGTTTGAGTTCCTCCAGGGTGGTGGCGCGTGTTGTCTGGGCAGGCATGACCCCCCACACCGCCACCACCAAAAGTACCAGCATCCATAATCTCTTCAGTGCCCGCTTCCACCCGTTCATCTTCTCCTCTTTTCCCCTCATCAGATATCTCCTTTCCCCGTTACCATTGAAAAACCGCCTGGAAATCTTCCGCACCAGGCAAGTGAATCTGCCCCACTGGCAGATTTTACCTGCTATAAAAAAATTCCAAGTGTTTGAATTTTCGTGAAGTTCCTCCCACATTTTTTAAAATTTTTCTTGGAGGTGAAACAGGCGGGCGACTTTTCCAATTTTCAGTACAGCAATAAATAAACCAAACCCCATTTTTTTACGGCAGGACGGAGAAAGAGTATGAGCCTTAGACAAACGATGGTGCAGCCAAGATTCTCATCTGGAATTATGTTGGCGGGAAGGTTTTGATCTTGCCTGATGAGCGTCAAAATGTTAAAAATTTTAACAGCTGTAAACTTTACACTTGAACAGTTTAAACCATTGCGAGGTCAATATTGGAGCATTACTGGAAAATTGTGGTCGATACGATTCAAGACGGGGTCATGATCGTGAACGAAAGGGGGGTGGTCGAGTTTGTCAACCGGGCCTTTGAAGAGATGACCGGTTATGCGAAGCAAGAGATCGTTGGGCAGTCCTGCCATATGTGTAACTGCAGCAATTGCGAAATCGTTCGTAAGACGGGCAACCGCCACTGGTGTGCGGTGTTTGAAAAGGGTTATTTGCGAAAACAGAAATGTCTTCTGGTCCGAAAGGACGGTCGGACCGTGGATGTCGTGAAAAATGCATGTGTTCTGAAGGACGCCGACGGCAACATTGTCGGTGCCGTCGAAACCCTGACGAACGTTTCGGACTTGACCCAGAAAGAAATTCAGATTGAACTCTATCGCAGGGAGCTGAATGCGGCCGATCGCTTCCATGACATGGTCGGGATATCGCCTTCCGTGCGAAAGATCTTTGATTTAATAAGGAATGCGGCACAGTCCGATGCGCCCGTAATAATCTATGGGGAAAGCGGGACGGGAAAAGAAATGGTTGCCAGGGCCATCCATGAAGAAAGCCAACGCCGAAAAAAGCCCTACATCAAAGTCAACTGCGCCGCCCTAAACGACAGTCTCCTGGAGAGTGAACTGTTTGGCCATGTCAAAGGGGCCTATACCGGCGCGCATTGCGATCGCCAAGGCCGATTCGAGGCTGCCCACCACGGGAGTATTTTTCTTGATGAAATCGGCGAGCTTCCAATGTCAAACCAGGTTAAGCTTTTGCGCGTCCTGGAAGAAGGGGTGGTGGAGCGCGTGGGCGATCACCGCCAGATCAAAGCCAATGTGCGCATTATTTCGGCCACCAACCGAAACCTGTTGCACTTGATGTCCCAGGGGAAATTTCGAACGGATTTTTTTTATCGAATCAATGTCATTCCAATCCAGGTGCCCCCATTGCGGGAGCGGACCGAGGACATCCCCCTGCTGGCCAGATCTTTTTTCAATCTCATTCTCATCAAGAGCGCAAAACAAATCCAGGGGATTTCAAGCACGGCCATGGACCTCCTCATGCAATACCGGTGGCCGGGCAACGTCCGGGAATTGCGAAGCGCCATGGAGTTCGCCTTTGTGACCACCAGCCCAGGGGGTATCATCGGCCCTGAAAACCTTCCTCAGAACATCCTCGCCCGCGCCCCTTGGGTTCCGCCCAAACTTAGCCTTAGCCCCTCGCTTTCCCTCAACACCTTGAAAAAACAGCGCCTGATCAAGGCGCTTCAGAGTACCGGGGGAAACCAATCGGAAGCTGCCAGGCGGCTGGGGCTATCCCGCACTAGTGTCTGGAACCAATTGAGAAAGTACGACATAACGCCCGCGGATTTTCGAAATAAATCTTAGGCATGCAAATTGCTCGACTTGGGGCATGGAGCGGTGAAGTCAGAGCGCCCTTGCCCCACTTTTTTTTCGGCCAAGTCGAATTTCAAATCGAGTGTTCGCCTTTCCCTGAAGTCAATCACGGGAGAGGATACCCACCATAAAAGTGAAATGATCGGTGCCGAATCATGGAAAATAATGACGAAAAAATAGAGGTCAGAAAAATTTTGCTCCCACTAAAATTTTCTCAAGCCGGCAGCCGTGCCTTCTCAATGGCATTGTGCATGGCCAAATGCTGTATGGCAAGACTGGATATTCTTTCCGTTTTGAAGCCGGACCCGAGTTGGGACCTTGCCGAAGAAGCGCATTTTGAAAAAGAGGTTGATACGGAATTTAAGCGCTTTAAAGAAACCCATTCGCACCTGTTGAGTAATTTCAATAACTCTCACTTCGCTTGGCAACTCGGTAATCCCGCTACGGAAATCCTGAAATACGCAGAAGGGGAATCCGCCGACCTCATCATTTTGGGAGTCCACTATCGGAATGACAAACCTTGCTACAATCGCCTGGGGGAAGTGGCGCAACGCGTTTTTCAGTTGGCACCGTGTGCGGTTATGCTGGTGCCATCCGGGTTTCAGCGGGAAAAAACGTCTTCAGAAAACGCGAAACACCTTCGGAAAAGAATATGGGAAGGAAATGAGCCATGAAAAAAACCGCAGCCGGTATCGGAGCGATGGTAATATTCCTGTTTTTCAGCACCCTTCTTTTTGCAGATTCCCCCTCAAAGCCCGCTGAGTGTCTGGGGTCTTTTTTTACCAAAAGTCTTCATTACACCGGGGAAGGCATGCGGCACTGGTATGAGGGTGCCGGAGGGTTTAAAAAAATAACCGGAATTCCCTATGACCAGCTCGACTGTAAAACCTGTCATGTCAAAAGCTGCGATACATGCCACGCCGGGAAAAAAGGAGAAAAACTCTTTTTTTCGGAAAAGAAGGCCAAGGAAATGAATACATGCTTGCCTTGCCACGGCCGGCAGGGGCTGTCCTTCAAGTTTGACGGAGAAAGGGATCAGCTGGATGTGCATATCAGTGCCGGCATGGTCTGCGCGGACTGCCACTACCGCTCGGACGTGCATGGAGACGGGCGGCTTCGCCAATCCATGCGCCACGTCAAAGGGGTGCGGGCAAGCTGCGAGGAATGTCATGTGGAGCAGGAACGGGAGTCTCCCGAATTTGACCCCGATACCGAAAGCCACAGCGTGCATGGGGACAAACTGGCCTGTGCCGCCTGTCACGTGCAAAACACGGTCAGTTGCTACAATTGCCACTTCGACAGTTTTCTCAAGACCGGGAAGAAAAAAGGGAATTTCGTCCCGATGAAGGACTGGCTGCTTCTGATCAATCATGAAGGCCAGGTCACCTCCGGAAACGTCCAGACCCTGGTCTACCAGAATAAAAAGTTTGTGGCCTACGCCCCGTATTTTACCCACTCCATCAGGGCTGAAGGCCGCCTCTGTGATGACTGCCACCAAAATAAAGCCGTGCAGCGGATTCAAAACGGAAGCAAGGTGCCGGTGGTCGGGTTTGAAAATGGAGAGCTGCAAACGTGGAAAGGAGTCGTGCCGGTAATGAAAGGAAAACTGGAG
>JBAPYE010000621.1:0-9439 GCA_049284575.1 Desulfobacterales bacterium | reverse complement strand
TTTCAAAGGTGCATTGTGAAGTAGGACGGCTCAGACCGAAACCATGCCAAATCGGCACACATAAAAATTTTTTATATTCAATTTCGACAAGTTAGGATTGCTATTCCATTTTGGCCTATTTTTCCGCCCGGCCTCCCCGGCAGCCGGCCGGACAACATCCGAAACATGTTCTGGTTGTAATTCGAGAAAGTTAGCGAATTGACTTGATTCATGTTCCATTTTGGCATAGTCTGCATTTGTCGGTGTTGTCCGACAGACAGCCGCCCAACCGCCGAGAGGACCTTGATGGGAAACAGGATCATCGCCGTTGACGATGACCGGGATTTTCTGGAAATCCTGGGGATGCACCTGGTGGATTTCGGCTATCGCGATTTCCGGGTGGAGGAGGATCCTGAAAAAGCGGCGGCCCTCTTCCACAAGGGTGAGTCCTTCGACCTCGCCCTGATCGACATGCACATGCCCGAATTGGACGGCATGGCCCTGCTCGATCTCATCAAGACCACCAGCCCCGCCACCGAATGCATCATGATCACGGCGGTCAACGACGCCCGGGTGGCGGTGGAATGCCTGCGCAAAGGGGCTTATGACTACCTGGTGAAACCGATGCCCCGTGACGAGCTGCGCATCGCCATTGACCGCGCCCTGGAGCGCAAACGGCTGCTGGACATCGTCGAGCTCAGCAAAAAAAGCCACCTGCCGGAGCTCAAAAACCCGGCTGTGTTCAGGGAGATCATCACCCGCGCGGCATCGGTGCGGCGAATTCTCAAAGAGGCCGAGCTGCACGCCGCCACCCCGGTGCCGGTGCTGATCACCGGCGAGAGCGGGACCGGCAAGGAGCTCCTGGCGCGGGCGATCCACGAGGCCAGCCCGCGGTCGCGGTTTGCCTTCACCCCTGTCAACATGGCCTCCGTGAACGCAAACCTCTTCGACGCCGAGTTTTTCGGCCACACCCGCGGCGCTTTCACCGGCGCCGCCCAGGAGCGCACCGGCTACCTGGAGCACACCCACCGGGGCACCCTTTTCCTGGACGAAATCGGGATCCTGCCCCTGGAATTGCAGGGCAAACTGCTGCGCGTGCTGCAGGACGGGGAGTACGTCAAGCTGGGCAGCAACCAACGGCAAAAGGCCGATGTGCGTTTCATCGCCGCCACCAACGAAGACCTCGACAACCTGATGGCCCGCAAGCTGTTTCGCAAGGACCTTTACTACCGCATCCGCGGCGGCTGGCTGCACCTGCCGCCCTTACGCGAGCGGCGGGAGGACATTCTGCTGCTGGCCAACCATTTTGTCCACCGCTTTGGCGGCGCGGCCGGCGATTCGGCCATCGAACCGGATGCCGCGGCGCTGCTGAGCGCCTACGGCTATCCCGGCAACATTCGTGAGCTGCAGTCCATCGTGCGCTCGGCGCTCAACCTGGCCCAGGGACGTCCCATCGCCGCCCGTTTCCTGCCGGCAGCCCTGCAGCAGCTCAAGCGTCGGGGAACCAACGGCGGCAATCCCGCGGTCGCCCTTGAAACCGTCATCAAGGGCCATATTCTCAGCACCTATCGCCAGACGGGGGAAAATAAATCCCGCACGGCGCGCGTGCTCGGAATCGGTCTGAACACCCTGCGCCGCAAACTGACGGCATACGGCATCACCTGAAGCGACGGGCCGCCGCGCCAGGTGGATGTCGAAACAAAAGGAGGGGGGCCATGCCGATCAAACAGGGCGAGCTTTTCTGTGGCGTCAACCAGGCATTCATCCGGGATTTCATGGCGATTGCGCACAACGAGTTTTACGCAGCGGGAGCGCTGCTCTTCCAGCGCAACCAATCGGCGGACCGGTTTTTCATTCTGATCAAAGGAGAGGTGCAGCTTAGCATGGGGGAGCACCAGGGGGGGGTATATGTCGGTCGTTCGGTGGGCGAAATTATCGGCTGGTGCGCCATGATCGGCCGTGAGGCGTTCGACACCAACGCCCGCTGTCTGAGCCCCACCTACGTGCTGGCGGTGGACCGCAGCCGATTCCTGAGGCTGCTGGAGAAGGATATGGAAAACGGATTTCTGGTCTACCGCTGCCTGGCGGCCTCGCTGGGCAGCCGGCTGCTGGACTGCTACCAGGCCCTTTCAGGAACGGAAGCCGCGGCCCGCTTGTCCGGCCGCAAGGTGCCAGCGGCCGCAACATCCGCCACCCCGGAATAATTTCGCGAGGCCGAGCATGGAAAACGCTGTGGATGAGACCCTGACAGACGAAGAGGGCGCGATTCTGATCGACATTGCCCGCCGGCTGACGGCATTCGGCGAAGAGCGCGCCGCCCTGATTCCGATCCTCCAGATGATTCAGAACACCCACGGCTACCTCGCCCCGGCCGCGCTCCAGCTGGTGGCCCGGCACCTGGACCTGCCCACAAGCCAGGTTTACGGTGTTGCGACCTTCTACAACCAGTTCCGCTTCCACCCCCCGGGCCGCAACCCCATCCGGGTCTGCATGGGTACCGCCTGCCACGTTCGCGGCGGGGACATCATCCTGGAAAATTTCGAACGCAAGCTGGAGATCCCGGAGGGGCACACCACCCCGGATCGCGAATTCAGCATCGAACGCGTGGCCTGCGTCGGCTGCTGCGCCCTGGCACCCGTGGCCTGCGTGGGGGAGACGGTCCACGGGCACATGGCCCCGAGCAAGGTGGAGGGGTTGATTCTGCAGGTCAAGATTGCCCACGAACGGGAGGAAAGGGAGAAGGAAGCGCATGCCAACAGCTGAAACGGCGATTGTTCAACTGCGCTTCGAGGCCTTGCGCGGGGCTGCCGAAGCCCACCAGAGCACGCTTGGCACAGGGCGCCACCCCACCATTCATATCGGTCTGGCCACCTGCGGAATCGCCTCCGGCGCTCTGGAGACCAAGGCCGCCTTTGAGGAAGCCCTCCAAGAACGCGGGATTGACGCCCGCATCCACACCGTCGGCTGCGTGGGCCACTGCTACGCCGAACCGGTGGTGGTGATCGACCACCCCGATTCGGGTTTCCCGCCGATTTTCTACCCCGAGGTCACCCCGGGAAAAGCCAAAATGTTGACCCGCCTCTTTCTGGAGGAGGGCGACCCGCGCTTCGAGCATTTGCTGGGGGCCACGGTGCCCAACGACCTGATCCCTTCGGTAATGGATTTCGAGCGCTTCAACCGCGAAGCCCGGGTGGTCATGGCGCACTGCGGCCGCATCGACCCCGGTGACATCCGCGAGTACCTGGCCGTCGGCGGCTACGCGGCCCTCGCACGGGCCCTGCAGACACCCCCCGCCGATATCGTCTCCGCCGTCGCACGCGCCGGTCTGCGGGGCCGCGGAGGGGCCGGGTTTCCCACCGCGGTCAAGTGGCAGTTGGCCCGCAAGGCCCCCGACCCCGTCAAGTGGGTGATCTGCAACGCCGACGAGGGGGACCCCGGCGCCTACATGGACCGCACGCTGCTGGAGAGCACGCCCCACCAGATTCTGGAAGGCCTGGCGATCTGCGCGCTGGCCGTCGGATCACAGCGTGCGCTGGTCTATGTGCGGGCGGAATACCCGCTGGCGGTCACAACCATCACCACCGCCATCGCCCAGGCCCGCGCAATGGGGCTTCTGGGTGACGATATCCTGGGCAGCGGCTTCAGCCTCGAGGTGGACATTTTCCAGGGCTCCGGCGCATTCGTGTGCGGCGAGGAAACCGCCCTGATCCAGTCCGTGGAAGGCTACCGGGGCATGCCGCGCCCGCGGCCGCCCTACCCGGCCGAAAAGGGGTTAAACGGCCACCCCACGGTCATCAACAACGTCAAGACCCTGGCGGCGCTGCCGCCCATCATCGAGAACGGCGCGGACTGGTACCGGACGCTGGGGACCGCGGCCAGCCCCGGAACCGCCATTTTTTCGGTGGTCGGCGATGTGCTGCACCCCGGCCTGGTGGAAATCCCCATGGGGACTTCCCTGCGCACCCTGATTTTCGATATCTGCGGCGGGATCCCCAACAAGAAACAGTTCAAGGCGGTTCAGATCGGCGGCCCCTCGGGCGGCTGCCTACCGGCCAAATTCCTGGATACCCCGATCGACTTCGATTCCCTGCAGAGCGCCGGCGCCATGATGGGCTCCGGCGGCATGGTGGTGATGGACGAGGACACCTGCATGGTGGATGTGGCCCGTTATTTTGTGGACTTCACCCAGAAGGAGTCCTGCGGCAAATGCACCTTCTGCCGCATCGGCACCTGGCACCTGCTGGAGATCCTGACCCGCATCACGCGCGGCGAGGGGCGCGAGGGGGACCTGGAAACCCTGGAATCCCTGGGCGAGGACATCAAAGCCGGCTCGCTCTGCGGTCTGGGGAAAACCGCGCCCAACCCGGTGCTCACCACCCTGCGCTATTTTCGGGCCGAGTACGAAGCCCACATCCGCCAAAAGCGCTGCCCGGCCTGTGTCTGCCGGCAGCTGACGGCCTTTTACATCGACCTTGAAAAATGCGCCCGGGGCTGCAATGTCTGCGAGGGGTGCTGCCCCGTGGACGCCGTTTTTATCACCCACGACCGCAAGCGCGGCATCGACCAGGAAAAATGCGTGAAATGCGGTGAGTGTCTGGTGGCCTGCCCGCCCGAGTACGACGCGGTCAGGAAGGTTTCCCCGCCGGGGCTGGCGCCGGTGATCGCGCGCCCGCCCCGGGACGACTGACAGGACCTGCGATGATGATCCGAATCGAGGTGGACGGCACCCCCCTGGAGGTGGCCGAGGGAACCAACCTGCTGGCGGCGTGTCTGGCGGCCGGCATCTATGTCCCCAACCTTTGCTACATGACCGGGAGTCCCGAACCCTTTGCGGGCTGCCGGCTGTGCTTTGTGGAGATCCAGGGCCAACCGGCGCCGGTTACCGCCTGCACGGTCACGGTCGCCGACGGGATGGTGGTCCAAACCGCCACCGCACCCGTCCGCCGACTGCAGCAGTCGGCCTTTCGCCTGATCATCTCCGCCCACCGGATCGTCGCCGACTGCCCGGCCCACAAGCAATGTGCGCTCCAGCAGGTGGCGCGCCATCTGCATATGGGCTTGAAACCCAAACCGCTGGAAAGGATCCCCCGCGAGCTTGAAATCGACACCTCGCCGCCCTTTTTCGATCTCCACCCGGCCCGCTGCGTCCTGTGCGGCAAATGTCTGCGGGCCTGCCAGGCGCATCACGGCCACGCGCTGCTGACCTTTGCCCGACGCGGCATTCAGACCGTCATCAGCGCCCAGGGTCTTACCGCCAGCGACCAGGATTTCGCCTGCGAAGGGTGCCTGGCCTGTGCGGACGTCTGCCCGGTCAGCGCCATCACCCCCAAAGCCGCCGGCGCGCAGCCCCCCGAGGCTGAGCGCCGGCGCGAAGATTCGCAGACTCCCGGCTGCTAAGGAAGCCGGCCATGCCGGCCGATAAAAGAGCGACACCCCCGGCGCAAGGCAGGTTCGCCATGAAAATCCGCCACCACCGGAAAATTTCGGAAACCCGCTGGCTCAACCTCTTCGAGGTGAGCTACGAAGATCACACCGGCACCTCCCGCTCCTGGCTGCTGGCCTCCCGCAAGGCGGTTCCCAAGTGCACCGGGGGCGGTTTCGAGCGCCCCGATGCGGTGGTCATCGTGCCGTTTCACACGCCGTCGCAGAAGGTGGTGATCACCCGTGAATACCGGGTGCCGCTGGCCGGCTTCGAATACGGGTTTCCGGCCGGTCTGGTGGACCCCGGCGAGGACGTGGCGGCCGCGGTGGCGCGCGAGTTGAGGGAGGAGACCGGGCTTCAGGTGACCCGCATCGTGCGCACCGGCCCCCCGGTGTATTCTTCCGCCGGCCTGACGGACGAATCGGTGGCCGTGGTATACGTCGACTGCCAGGGGGCGCCCTCCACAGCCGAAAATCAAGGGGCCGAGCTGATCGAGGTGCTCCTGGTGACCCCGGCCGATGCGGACCGACTCTGCCGGGAGCCGGGCGTGAAGTTCGATGCCAAGGCGTGGCTGATCCTGGACCAGTTTGCGCGTTTCGGCCGGCTTTAGGGGCGCCCTTCAGCACTCTGACATCGGTGTGCACGGCGCATCCGCCGCTGCCGATGGGTGTGGGGAATCAAGAATGAAATTCCGGGAGCTGTGCTGAAGATGGTTGGCGGAAAGTCGGACCTGGCGGCCCGTATCCCGGGCCAAGAGAGGTAACCCCATGGAAATTCTGGTGGTCGGCGGTGCCGGTTACATCGGCAGCTTTGTCAGCCACATGCTGCTGGCGGAGGGCTACCGCCCGACGGTGCTGGACAATCTGTCGCTGGGGCACCGGGCGGCGCTGGACCCGCGGATTCCGCTGGTGACCGGCGACCTGGCCGATGCCGGACTCCTCCAAAGGCTTTTCAGCGACCGGCCCTTCGCGGCGGTCATGCACTTTGCCGCCCTGGCCTCGGTGGGAGAATCGGTGCAGGCGCCCTTGACCTATTACCGCAACAATGTCGCCAATACCCTCAACCTGCTCGAGGCCATGAAGAACGCCGGCGTTGCGCGCTTCATCTTTTCCTCCAGCGCCGCCATCTTCGGCACCCCCGAACGCATCCCGATCGATGAAACCCATCCGGCCCGGCCCATCAACCCCTACGGCCGCTCCAAACTGATGGTGGAGGAGATCCTCCGGGACGCCGCCGCTGCCGGTGACCTGCAGTTCGTGGCGCTGCGCTACTTCAATGCGGCCGGCGCCAGCCCCGACGGCCGGATGGGGGAGGACCACCGCTGCGAAACCCACCTGATTCCGCTAGTGCTCAAAGCCGCCCTGAGGGGCGCCCAAAACAAAGACCGCCTGAAGGTTTTCGGAACCGACTACCCCACCCCGGACGGCACCTGCGTGCGGGACTACATCCATGTAACCGACCTGGCCCGGGCGCACCTGCTGGCGGCCGACCATCTCGCCGCGGGGGGCGCCAGCACGGCGTTCAACCTCGGCAACGGCAAGGGGTTCTCGGTCATGGAGGTCATCCGGACCGCGGAAAAGGTCACGGGGCGCGCGGTCGCGTTTGAAACCGCCGGCCGGCGGGCGGGAGACCCGGCCGTACTGGTGGCCGCCGCCGACCGAATTTCACGGGAACTCGGCTGGCAACCGGCCTTCCCCACCCTGGAAGTCATCATTGAAACCGCCTGGAAATGGCATGCCGCCCACCCGGACGGGTATGCCGCCGCTACGGATTGATTCCAACGGCTGGCGGCCCTCCCACGGGGCATTGAGAAAAATTTTTCTCAAATACCCTGCCCCGCCGACCGAAATTATGCAACCGACTACTCACCCGCCTTTTCGCACAAAATAAATAATTGAAATTATTTATACTTTTAATCATTACGACCGCTGGCACGATTCTGGCTTAAGCTACAGGAAAAAGGGTCATCGCAGACTGGCACCACCCGACAGCACCCGGCTGGGAGTTAAAGCAAAGAGCGAGGTGAAATCATGAACGAAAAAGTCTATATCAACAAAGACGACAGCGCGACCTTTGTCTGCCCGCAGTGTAAGCGTTCCAAAACCGTGGACGTGTCGCATTACATGAGCGTTGACCGGGCAATCAAGGTCAAATGCCGCTGCTCCTGCGGGCACGCCTATGGCGTAATGCTCGAACGGCGACGGCATTACCGCAAAATGGCCAATCTGCCCGGGGTCTACACCCTTCTGGCAGGCGCCAAACAGATCGACCGCGGCCCCATGAATGTCATCGATGTGTCCCGCAGTGGTTTGAAACTGCAGCCGGTTTCCAGCACCCGGCGCAGATTTCAAGTCGGCGAAAAGCTCCTGGTGGAATTTCAACTGGATGATCAAACGAAATCGCAGCTCAAAAAAGAAGTGGTGGTAAAAACCGTCGACCGCCAGTTCATCGGCACCGAATTTGTTCAGGACAACTACTATGACAATGCCCTCGGTTTTTACCTCCTGAACGCATCCTGAACCGGACCCTGGGATGAAGCCGAAAACCATCCACCGGGAGTTTCGCAACCCAGCGGGTCCCGACACGCTGCAGACCATCGCGTCGGGGCCCGTTGGCGTTCGGCGCCGGCTGCGGCGCCGCGATCGGCTTAGGGCCGCAGCTTGTCCAGTTCGTCGGATTTCATGCTGAAGCTGTGGCGCGCCTCGGGAAAGCGGCCGGCCTGAACATCCCTTTTGTAGGCCGCGATGGCCTCGGCAACGGTCTCGCTGAGGTGGGCATACTGCTTGACGAATTTCGGCGTGAATCGATCGAAGAGTCCCAGCATGTCATGGATGACGAGCACCTGGCCGTCGCAATCCCTTCCGGCCCCGATGCCGATCGTCGGAACAGCCACGGCCTCGGTGACCAAGCGCGCAATCGGCGCCGGTATGGCCTCCAGCACGATGCAAAAGCAGCCGGCATCCGCCAGTGCGCGGGCATCCGCTATCAGGCTGCGGGCCGCCTCGGCGCTCTGACCCTGCACTTTGAAACCGCCCAGGGCCGAGGCGGTCTGGGGCGTCAGACCGATGTGCCCCTGGACCGGGATGCCGGCCCTGACCAGGGCCGCCACCGTCTCGGCCATTTGGCAGCCCCCTTCCAGCTTGACGGCATCCGCCCGGCCTTCCTTCATCAGGCGGTTGGCGTTTTCAATGGCCTTTTCGATGGACACGTTGTAAGATCCAAACGGCATATCCCCGACCACCAGGGCCCGCGCGACCGCCCGGTTCACCGCCTTGAGATGGTGCACCATCTCGTCCATGCTGACCGAAACGGTGTCCGGGTACCCGAGCACCACCATTCCCAGCGAATCCCCGACCAGGATCATGTCAATGCCCGCCCGGTCCACCAGAAGGGCCCACGGGTAGTCGTAGGCCGTCAGCATGGTGATCTTGTCAGCGGACTGCTTGCGCGCCAGGATCTCCGGGACGGTCACCTTGACGTCTGCCATGGTTTTTCTCCTCATGTGCTCGCCGGTGCCCTATCTGCAACGGGAAGCGGCGGTCGCTTCCAGGGCCGCGACAAGGCTGGTCAGAAAGGTATTGCAGGGCGCCGCGAGCCCCAGTTCGGATGCCAGGCGGGCAATCGCCCCGTTGATCACGGCCACCTCCGTGGGAGCGCCTTTGAGAACGTCCTGCAGCATGCTGGCGCGGTTTTCGGCGGTTTGCCGACACACGGCCTTCACATGGGCCAGTGGGTCCGCATACGGCAGGGTGATGCCCCGGGCGCGGGCCACCGCCACCGCCTCGGCCACGGCTTGGGCCATGAGGCGTTCACAGGCCGGTTCGGCCGCCAGCACCCCATTGGGGACCCGCAAGAGCGCCGCTAAAGCGTTGATCCCGACATTGACGATCAGCTTGCCCCACACCAGGCTGTCCGGATCGTCGGTCAGTTCGGTCTGAATTCCGGCGGCGTTGAAAAGGCCGCAGACAGCCGCGGCAATCCGGTCATCGGCCCCCAGGCGGGCAATCCAGGTGGGACCGTCGCCGGCATGGCGCACAC
>JBAPYE010000620.1:0-7486 GCA_049284575.1 Desulfobacterales bacterium | reverse complement strand
AGCTACGGCATCTGTGAAATGTGTGGAGAGCAAATCTCCATCAACCGCCTGAAGGCCCGCCCGGTCACGACCTATTGCATTCGCTGCAAAGCCCGGCTGGAGGCCATGGAAAAAAACACCGGCGAATAGGCCGCTTTGAGTTCCGAACACCCCCTGCCGGCCTCCGATCCTACCCCCTGAATGGTTTTGTCTTCTGGCAAGCACGGCGGCAGCGACCCAGGGCTGGCCCGTATGCCGGAAGGTGAAATTTTTCGCGGAATTTTGCACTTCGAGCCACCGCCATTTCCCGCCCCCTGAACCGTTGACACTTGTCGATGCATGGTTAGCTTACCGAAAGCAAATAATGTGCCATCTATTTGGACTGGTAAGATGACTCACCCCAGGAGGATGATATGCGATTTGACAAGTTCACGGTAAAATCTCAACAGCTCATTCAGGAAGCACAGGCGCTGGCCTCGCGCCATCAGAACCAGCAGATAGAGCCTGAACACCTGCTAGCAGCCATGCTGGCCGAAAAAGAGGGCGTGGCCCGGGCCATATTGCAGAAGCTTGGCGTTTCGGTCGACGCCGTGGCCCGGGACGCGGCCTCGGTGGTGGAAAAGCTTCCCAAGGTCAGCGGCGGCGGTGACCGCTACATCTCCCAGCGCACCAACAGCCTGCTGGAGGCGGCCTTTGCGGAAGCCTCCAAGATGAAGGATGAATATGTCAGCATCGAACATATTCTCCTGGCACTGGCCGACGACAAGGCCGGGCAAGCCGGGCGCATCTTGGAGCACAGCGGCGTCACCCGCGAGATGATTCTGACCGTGCTGAAGGACATCCGAGGCTCACAGCGCATTACCGACCCCAACCCGGAGGAGAAATATCAAGCGCTGGACAAGTTCAGCCGGGACCTGACCGAGTTGGCGCGCCTGGGAAAGCTCGACCCGGTCATCGGCCGCGACGATGAAATCCGGCGCATTGTTCAGGTCCTCTCGCGCCGCACCAAAAACAACCCGGTATTGATCGGTGAACCCGGGGTGGGCAAAACCGCCATCGTCGAGGGCCTCGCCCAGCGCATCGTGGAGGGCGATGTTTCGGAAACCCTCAAAAACCGCCGGCTGGTGGCACTCGACATGGGGGCTTTGATCGCCGGCGCCAAATATCGCGGCGAATTCGAAGACCGCCTCAAAGCGGTCTTGAAGGAGGTGGAGCAGGCCGAGGGTGAAGTGGTGTTGTTTATCGACGAACTGCACACCCTGGTGGGCGCGGGCGCCGCCGAGGGGGCCATGGACGCCTCCAACATGCTCAAGCCGGCACTGGCGCGCGGCACCTTGCGCTGCGTCGGGGCCACGACCCTCAACGAATACCGCAAGTACATCGAAAAGGACGCGGCCTTGGAGCGCCGCTTTCAACCCGTGCTCGTGCAGGAGCCGACCGTCGAGGACACCATCTCGATTCTGCGCGGCCTCAAGGAGAAATACGAGGTTCACCACGGTGTCCGGATCAAGGACTCCGCCATCGTGGCGGCCGCAACCCTCTCGGATCGCTACATCGCCGACCGCTTCCTGCCCGACAAGGCTATCGACCTGATCGATGAGTGCGCATCCAAACTCCGGATCGAAATCGACAGCATGCCTCTGGAGATTGACGAGATTCAGCGCAAAATCACCCAACTTGAAATCGAACGCGAGGCCCTCAAGAAGGAAACCGACGACGCCTCCAGTCGGCGGTTGGCAAAACTCGAAGTCGAGATCGCCGCCTTGCGCGAAGAGATGACGGCCATGAAGGCCCACTGGCAGAATGAAAAAGACCTGATCCAGTCCATCCGCAAGATCAAGGAGGCGCAGGAGCAGCTCGGGATCGAAGCCCAACAGGCCGAACGCGAGGGGAATCTGGCGCGGGTGGCGGAGATTCGCTACGGCCGGCAAGACGAGCTGGGCAGACAGCTGGAGGCCGCCAACCAGGCGCTCGCGGCCCTTCAAACGGACCGTAAAATGCTCAAGGAGGAAGTCGACGACGAGGATATTGCCGAGGTGGTCGCCAAGTGGACCGGGATCCCGGTTCGCAAAATGCTGGAGGGGGAGCGCGAAAAGCTGCTGCGCATGGAAGACCGTTTAGGAGAGCGCGTCATCGGCCAGCACGAGGCGGTGACAGCGGTTTCCAACGCGGTCCGGCGAGCGCGCAGCGGCCTGCAGGACCCCAACCGGCCGATCGGGTCCTTTATCTTCATGGGGCCCACCGGGGTTGGTAAGACCGAGTTGGCCAAAGCCCTGGCGGCCTTCATCTTTGACAGCGACCAGGCCATGGTACGCATCGACATGTCGGAATTCATGGAAAAGCATTCCGTGGCCCGGCTGATCGGCGCTCCCCCGGGCTACGTCGGCTACGAGGAGGGCGGCTACCTGACCGAGGCGGTTCGCCGCCGGCCTTACACCGTGGTGCTGTTTGACGAGATCGAAAAGGCCCACCCCGAGGTGTTCAACATCCTGCTGCAGATTCTCGATGACGGCCGCATGACCGACGGCCACGGACGGACCGTGGATTTTAAGAACACCATCATCATCATGACCTCCAACGTCGGCAGCCAGTGGATCCAAGAGCTTGGGCCAACCCGGCCCGAGGAGATGCGGCAGCGGGTGATGGACGCCCTGCGGGCCAGTTTCAAACCGGAATTCCTCAACCGGGTGGATGAAACCATCGTTTTCCACAACCTGACCTCCGCCCAACTCGCCCGGATCGTGGAGATCCAGATCCAGCGGCTGGGCCGGCGCCTGGCGGATCGGCAGATCACGCTGGAGCTCTCCGAGGGGGCCAAAAAGCTCCTGGCGCAAAAAGGCTACGACCCGGTCTACGGGGCCAGACCCCTCAAGCGGGCCATCCAGAGATATCTGGAAAACCCCCTCTCACTGGCCATTTTGGAAGGCAACATCGGCCCCGGCAGCCGCGTGCGGGCCGATGAGCAAAACGGCACCATCGAATTTCACGTTGACGCCGCCTAAAAACCTAAAACGGGGGCTCGCCGCAGGCGGCGGGGCCCCGTTTTGGCTGGCGCTTCAGGCTGCCGGGCCGCCACGGCCTTCGGGCGACGCCGCTTGATTTTCATGCTTTTCGTGGTGTGAGATCGAAATCCGCCGGGGAGGGCGGTGGTTCTTTTTCCGGAGGCGGTACCTCAGGGCTGAGCGCGTTTGCAGCCTGGGGCGTGACGCTGGAGCGAATGTGGATGTCGCGCTGGGGAAAGGCGATCTCGATATTGCGCTCACGAAACACCCGGTCGATTTCAAAGCGGATGGCGGTGCCGACCGCCAGCATGCTGTCCACGTCGGTCCAGACGCGCAATACGAAGATCAGAGCACTGTCGCCGAAATCGGTGAAGAGCACATCCGGGCGGGGATAGGGGCGCACTTTGGCGGTTCGGTCTGCAATCTCCAGCAGGCTGCTGCGGACCAACTCCGTGTCGGAGCCGTAGGCGACCCCGACGCTGATCTTGATGCGCAGGCTGAGGTCGCGAAAGCTCCAGTTGGTCACCTGGCTGCTGATGAAGTCCGAGTTGGGAATGATCAGCGAGGCGTTGTCGTAGGTCTGAACGACGGTCGAGCGGAAGTTGATCTTTTTGACCTCCGCCCAGGTGCCGTTGATCTCCACGGCGTCGCCGACCTGGATCGGCCGCTCGAAAAGCAGGATGATGCCGCTGATGAAATTGTTGAAAATGTTTTGCAGGCCGAATCCCAGCCCGATGCTCAGGGCACCGAAGGCCACGGTCAGGGATGTGCCGCCCACCCCAAAGGCATTCAGCGCCACCAGTACCCCCAAGCCCCACACCAGGTAGACCGTGATGCTGATCACCGAATTCTGCAGGCCGGGTTCCAATCCGCTGCGGGCCAGCACCCGGGTGGACATCAGGTGGCGGCACAACCGGACCAGCAGATGGGTGAAAAACAGGATCAGGGCGGCCGTCAAAAAACCCATCAGGTTAAAACTGAAGGCCCCGAAACTGATGGGAAAGCGCAATACACGCAGCAGCCATGAAAAAACCGCCTGGGTGCCGCTCCAGGCCAGAACCAACGACACCACCAGCAGACCACCCCATACCAGCCAGCAGAGCCTGAAAATGGCCCAGCGGAAGGGCTGGGCCGTCCGTTGTTGCTGGGGAGCATCCATCGTCTGGGGCCGGTTGTAGAACCCCTGGTCCCACTCACGCAGGACCAGGAAAAAGAGCAGCCCCCAGAAAAGCGCCGCCGCGATCTTTCCCCAGGAGGTGAACCAAAAGAGCGCCAACGCACCGTAACCGGCCAGTTCGAACACCACCCCGCTGATGAAAATGACATAGGCCAACGCCGAGAAGGCCGGGCGAAGGAACCTCTGCCACAGCTCCGGGGCCACCGCCGGCATGGGGTGAGACCTGAATTGGGGCCGGAATCGAACGACCCAGAACAAAAGAGCGAACTCGAAAGCGATGCGGACCAAGGTCTTGAGAACCTCCCCGGAATCGAACACCCCTCCCAGCAGCCAATAGAGCGTTGCAAAGACGCGTACCAGTCGCAGGAGTTTTTTGAGGTGGGGCAGCCAGACGGTGGGCAGCAGCGAGTGCTCCTGTCTGGATTGCAGGCGAATGAAGCCAAGCCCCCAACCGGTGAAAAGCAGTGTCAGCAGAAAATAGAAGGTTGCCTGGAGCACCGGAAGGGTTTCAAAGAGCTTTTGGGCATGAAAGAAAAGATAGAAGAAAACCAGCGTTCCCAGCAGCGGCAGGCTGCCTTCCAAAAGCCGGATGACCATGCGACGCCAGGGATACTCGGCGCTGAAGGGTTTTTCCCTGAGCCACCGGCAGAAACGCCGCAGGCGCAGAATCAGGATAAGGGATAGCAGATAGAGCACCACGGCGGTTAGCGGCAACAGTCCCCTGCTTGCCAGCAGCGAGCCCAACAGCGTAAGCCAATGCTCCCATGAGGCGATTTTGCGAAACCTCTCAACCACAAGCGCCAGTTCACCGCCGATGTTCTTCCAGCCGAGGCTGATCAGCGGATTGACGGTTCGCTGAAAGAGGTCCGCGCGCTTTTTGGTCCGGATCTCCTGGCCGAATTTTTCGTTCAGGTCGTTGAACGCCTGCCGGGTTTGCGTGAGCCCGGCGATCACCTCACGGTAGCCGGATTGCAACTCGGCCAGGATGGACACACGCTGCTTCTGGCTGCGCATCAGGGCTTCGATGTCGCCGATCAGGGCCTGCCCCTCGGGGGCGCGCCGGTCCTCAGTTTTCAGGGCATTGAGCTGTTGCTGGGCAAGCGTGCGCTGCTCTGCCACCTGCTCTTCGAGCCTCACGACGGTGTCCAGTTTTTGGTTTAAGCCGGTCAGGCGCCTGTCCAGCTGCTCGATGGTGGCGCGAATTTCTCCCCAGGCTCTTTCAAGGTCCTCGATGCGCGTCGCGGGAGTTAGGAGCAGGTTGCCGATGGTGGAGAGTTCAATTTTCTTGAAGTCGATCTCGGCTGAGAGGTCCTGAATCTCTTTTTGCTGGTCCGGGTAGCTTTTTCCGAGTTTGGCGAGGGCATTCTTTTCGGCCTGGAGCGCGGCCTGAGCGGTTTTTTCGAGGGACGAGAAATCGGGTCTTTCCGATGGGGCGTCCTGGGAGTGGGCCACCCCGCAGGCGGCCAGGATCAGCAGGCTGATGAGAACCGCAAATCTGCCCAAGACCGCTGGGGTCGAAATATGGGGTTGGTTTCGCAATTGACTGGCACCCTCTCCCTCCCATCCCCCCGAGGGAGAACGGGCCGGTAATGTGAGTCTGCAGAGGCGGCGGCTGCGGCCGCCCGGGGCCGGGGTGGATGGGCGCAGCGGTTCAGTTTTCCACGCCGAAGAAGTTCATCAGCAGGTAGTTCAACTGTTTGCGCAATACGGCATAGGAAAAATAGCGCGCTGCAATGGCGTAATTGTGATCCACCATTTGCTGGCGGCGCGCCGGCGAGGCCAATATCTCGCGAACCTGCTGCACATTCCTGCGCGTCAGGTAGCCGTCCATGACCACCAGGTCGAAGCCCCGGGGCTCGATGTCCTTGATAAAAATCGTGTAGCGGTTGATCAGCAGTGGCTTGCGGAAATAGAACGCCTCCAGAAAAGCGTTGCCAAAGCCTTCGTAAAGGCTGGGGTAGGTAATGAAATCGGCGTGGGGATAGACATCCCAGAGGGAGTAGGGGGCCGCGGCGCGCTCCCTTTCAGGGGTTGACGCGTCCAGGGCGCTGGTTTTCAGCAGGCGCAGGTCGACATTGCGTTCCTGGGCGTTGCCCTTGAGCCATTCGAAGTACTCCATGCCTTCGTCGCCGGCCTCGTGGGAGATGACCAGCTTGCAGCGCGGGTCGTTGAGCTCCTCCACGAGGGCGATGGCATGCTCGATCCCCTTGCGCTGAACGATGCGGGTCGGCTGCAGGATGATCATGTCGTCGGGGTCGAGTCCGATGGATTTTTTGAATTCGACGGTGTCCTCGTCGGTGGTTCCCGGCGGGTTTTCAAAATCCAGCACATTGGGAATCACCGAGGAGGAGATGCCGGTGCGCAGGGCCAGTTCCTCCTGGGCCGAGGAGTTGATCACCACGTGAACCATGTTGGGCAGGTTGGGGGGGAAGGCCATGCGCAGGTAATCCCCCACCGCGTTGATCAGAAAGCGGTTGCGCTCCCAGTAGAAATCGTGGTGGTGGGCGATGGTGGGGATCTGGGTTTCGGCGATGATTTCCGTCAGGGCGACCCCCAGCGGCACGTGCATGGGAATCGTCAGGGCGTTCTGGGCGATCAGGATGTCGATGTTGAAGCGCTCGATGAATTCGTTGATCTGGACCTTCAAGAGCGACTTGACAGCGTGAATGGTTTCGGTCACCGAGGATTTGCGCATGTTGTGGCCAAACACACGCTCATTGATCCAGCGGTTTTGGGGGTACTGAAAATGGGCTTCGGCGACAAGCAGGCTTTGCGCCGGCGGCTTGTCGAGTTCACCCGCAAGCCAGTAGCAGCGATGTCCGTTATTGCTTGTCAGTACTTCGGCCCACTTGCTGGCCTCTAGCGAGACACCGTCGGTGCCGGCAAAACGGGTCGAGATGAAGCCGATATTTTTTTTCATGGCGGGTTGGTGAACGCCCTCTGCGACGGTGTCGGGGTTTCCCCGCTACCCTCCCCTTGATGGCGCATCACTTTCGATTTGGGGTTCTGCTTGCCGGGGGCTGAGTAAGGCTGATTTCCCTTGACGGGAAAAATCAACACTTCTAAATTATACAAAATCACCTTTTTTTTGCAACAGCTTTGAAAAAACGACCTCACCTGCCGGCATCGCCCGCGAACGGCGGCCCCAAGGAAAATCGATGAGGAGAGTCATCAAGAAAGCATCCCGCAAAGCCGGCCTCCCGCCGGGAACGCTGGTGCATATCGGTGAAAAGCGCCACGCGGAGATCCACATCCGCCTGATTGATTACGAGGAAACCGATTTGCGGGAAACGGAAGTCCGCAAAATCGAATCCGCCTTGCCCTTCAA
>JBAPYE010000619.1:0-2563 GCA_049284575.1 Desulfobacterales bacterium | reverse complement strand
GGGGAAAGCGTTGGACTACACGGAAAAGGACCTTGCCGTAGCTCCTGGTGAGGCCAACCTCGGCCTCGGCTGCGGCAACCCCATCAGCCGGGCGGAATTGAAAGCCGGCGAAGTGGTCCTGGACCTGGGAAGCGGCGCGGGGTTTGACGCCTTTCTCGCCGCGCGCCAGGTGGGCGCATCCGGCAGGGTGATCGGCGTGGACATGACCCTCGAGATGGTGGCAAGGGCCACGCAAAATGCCGAAAAACTGCAGGTGGCCAATGTGGCGTTCCGCCTGGGGCAGATCGAAAGGCTGCCGCTGGCAGACGATTCGGTGGATGTCACCATTTCAAACTGCGTGATCAATCTCTCGCCGGACAAGGCGATCGTTTTCGGCGAGATCCACCGGGTCCTGAAACCCGGCGGCCGGATGGTCATTTCCGATGTGCTCCGCTCGGGAGAAATCCCGCAGGCGCTCCAAAACGACCCGAGCGCCTACACCGGCTGAGTCAGCGGCGCCATTTCACCCGGTGAGGTGAAACAAATTCTCTCCAGCCTCGGGTTTCAGGATATCGACATCGCGCGCAAGGAGCGCAGTGACGAGATCATCCGGGCCTGGAACGTGGGCCAGGGGGCTGAAACCGTCGTATTTTCAGCCTACATTCGCGCGACCAAGCCCTTTCTGAAGATAGTGATCGGTTAATCATTTTTTCTCTTTGATATGATCTGTGGCAATGCTTTCTTCCTCCCTGGTGGCCTGCCGGAAATTCCGGATCGCCTTGCCCATCCCCCCACCAATTTCGGGCAATTTACCAGCCCCAAAAATGATCAAAACAATCACCAAGATAACAATCATCTCCTGCATTCCAATGCCAAACATTAGGCTTCCTTTTTATTTTAAATTAATAAACGGTAGTCTGATTCAATGAGCACGGTGTATACGGCCGGTCAGCTCTTTTTTTGAATTTCTATCTGATTGGAGCGCTTATCAAATCGGCCTTGTAAAATGATCAGTTCAGAATCAGCATCCAATGAATCATAATTCACAACCGTCAGACCTTTATTTTGAGAGGAGTCCTCGCTGAACACGCGAAAATCGAAACTTGTCTGGCTTTCCGAATTCGGCCTAAAGGCGCATTTCAGGGTCCAAACGTAGTCCGGGTCCATCTTTTCCTGGACTACTAGATGCCTTCCTATCCTCTCGGGTATCTCCTTAGGTTTGGGCAGTTTGATTTTAGAGGCATCTTTATTGTCATCGCGTTGCCAAAATTTCCACCCCATGATTTTTCTCCTTTGATTTGAGAATTATGCCAGAACAGGATCAAAACGGCTCCGCTAACAGCCAAAAACTTCCCGCCATACAGAAGAGTTTCAGCTCGGGTGTTTTTCTTTGGGGAATAATCGATTTCCGGTCCAGAAGAGAGCTTACTTCCCGCCATTGGGTCTAGCGACCCGGGATTTTGATTCCGCATAGGATCTCCTACCGCACGATACCCGCAGGCCAGCCAGCATAGTCAGCAGGATGGCTTGGGGCGGCAGCTCACGAGATTCGTGCAGCAATAATTTGCAACGCCCCATCCGGTTGCACCCGAAAAGCAGTGCAACACGACTCCGAACGGTATTTTACTTACATTATGGAATTTTACGCGTGGTGGATAGGAGGTGCCCGAATGGGAATTGCCGACTGGTCTGCACAATAGGCGACTTCGGCGCTTTCGTCGGATAGAAAGGGGAAGGATACTCTTTTAGAAACGATGGAAACCTGTCTGTGTATGACAGCCAACAGCTTATCGAAACCATAGAGCCGGGTTCGCTTCTCACCGGCCAGGAGGACGGAAGACGCGCTGGTCTTTACAGGGGCAAAAAGAACCTTTTGGGGGTCAGTTCCGGAGTTCTCCAAGCTACCTGTCCCCTGCGGCTCGGTGGCCGCTGGTGACAGACAAAGTCCCAGCAGGCAAACCAGTATGACCCAGAACCGATATTTGGAGGTAGCCCTATGCATATTGATGCCATTACAAGCTTTTGGATCCGCTGTCGAGGATTATTTTAGATTGGGTTGGGTGCAATTTCAGAATTGGAAATCGAAATTCCTGGTTTAAATCTGTCACCGTTGATGTCAAAAGCGTTCTTCCCATCCGGTATGGACAGAGACATGAACTCCAGGTCGAGATGGCACTGCACTCCGGTATCAGACCCATATCGGCCACGAGGCGCCCCACCCCAACACGCAGGAACATCACATCGCCTGGATAGAACTCTACGGGGTGAAAACGGACAATGACCAGGTGATCAACCTGGGGCGTGCGGCTTGGGCGCCGGTGTATTCAAACCCCAATGTTCGTTTCCAGATCAACCAAATCGGTGACTTTAAGGCGTTTCACGCCCTGGCCTACTGCAATATCCATGGTTTATGGGGTAGTTCGTTGACGGTTTAACGCTCCCAAAACCGACCAAAACCCGGAATCAGGCAGGAAAAACTGCCGCTTCCGGTCTGTGAAAAGGGTGGATAGCGGGAAAGGGTATCGAGAGGTGATGGCAGCGAAATTTCGGTCCTCTTTGGCTATGGAGATTGAACCAATGAACG
>JBAPYE010000618.1:0-14827 GCA_049284575.1 Desulfobacterales bacterium | reverse complement strand
TGTCAATGAAATCGATCACGATCAGACCGCCCAGATCGCGCAGGCGTAGCTGACGGGCTATTTCTTCGGCGGCCTCCAGATTGCTGAGCAGAGCGGTCTGTTCAACGGACGTTCTTTGGGTGGCCTTGCCCGAGTTGACATCGATGGAAACCAGGGCCTCGGTCGGGTTGATGACGATGGAGCCGCCGGACTTCAGGTGTACTTGGCTTTTGAAGATCGATTCGATTTGGGTTTCCAGCTGGTGCTTGGTGAAAATCGGCTTGGCGCCCTTGTAGAGCTTGACCATCTTGGCCTGTTTGGGCGCAATCAGATCGATGAACTCCCTGACCTCCTGATAGACCGCCTCGTTGTCGATCAGGATTTCGCTGACCTCCGCGGTGAGATAGTCGCGGATCGAGCGCAGCACGATGTTGCGCTCCTTGTAGAGCTCTGCGGGGGCGGGTTCCTGCAGGGCTTTATCTTTGATGCTTTTCCAGACGCGCAGGAGGTAGCGCAGGTCCCCGGTCAGGGATGTTTTGGTGCAGTTGCCGGCCACCGTTCGCACGATGATGCCGAAGCCCTCCGGGATGCTCAGCTTGGAGATGAGCTCCTTGAGGCGCTTGCGCTCGGCCTCGTCCTCGATTTTGCGCGAAATCCCCTGGGTTTTACTGCCGGGCATCAGCACCATGTATCGTCCGGGAAGGGAGATATAGGTGGTGAGCATGGCCCCCTTTTTCATGATGGGGTCTTTGGTGACCTGGACCAGCAGCTCCTGTCCGGGCTTGATGATGTTTCTAATGGAGCTGTCGCCGGAATGGTTGTCCTGAAAGTAGTCGCTGTGAATCTCGTGCTTCTGCAAAAAGCCGTGGCGCTCGGCCCCGAACTCCACAAATACCGCCTGGAGGCTGGGCTCGACGCGGGTGACGATGCCCTTGTAGATATTCCCGTGGAGAATTTCGCGGGAGGTGGTTTCGATATGAAATTCCTCTAATTTGCTGTCCTTGGTGTTGGCGATGCGGATTTCTTCGGAGTTGAGGGCGTTGATCAGGATATTGGTGGTCATGGGTTCGTCTGTCCGTAAGTTGGTTGAGGGGCCAAAAGGGTGTTGCCGGGCACCCGGACTGGGAGGATAAGCGGCTGCAGTTACTTGAATATTATGTTGTAAATGACTACAAGTCAAACGTTTTTTGTTTGGACGGTGCGTTTGCGGCGGCGAATTCCGCCGTCCCACGGCCCAAGGCCGCCGCTGCCGGGGGCGGCCCTGGCCGGGTGGTGTTCGCGGCCTTGCTATTTGAGAAGGATTGTGCCATCTAAAAAATTTCGACGCCGCACCCATGGGCTGCAGCGTCGAAACCGTCTGATGCGGGCGTCCGTTCGGCGCTTGTCCGCTTTCCGCAGCGAGGAGAAAAGCAGGAAATGGAAGAACGCTACCATCCCCAATCAATCGAAGCCAAGTGGCAGGCCTTCTGGGCGTCCTCCGGACTGCTGAAAGTCTCTGAAAACCCTGCCAAAGAAAAATATTACGTGCTGGAGATGTTCCCCTATCCGTCCGGCAAAATTCACATGGGCCACGTGCGCAACTACACCATCGGGGACGTCGTCGCGCGTTACAAACGCATGCGGGGCTTCAATGTGCTGCACCCCATGGGCTGGGACGCCTTCGGCATGCCGGCGGAAAACGCCGCCATCGCCAACAACACCCACCCGGCGCGCTGGACCTATGACAACATCGCCGCCATGCGCTCGCAGCTCAAACGGCTGGGCTTCAGCTACGACTGGGACCGCGAGATCGCCACCTGCCGCCCCGAGTACTACCGCTGGGAGCAGTGGCTGTTTCTCAAGATGTACGCAAAGGGGATGGCCTACCGCAAGGAATCCTACGTCAACTGGTGTGAGGACTGCCAGACCGTCCTGGCCAACGAGCAGGTGGAGGACGGGTGCTGCTGGCGCTGCGGGCGGCAGGTGCGGCAGAAGAAACTCTGGCAGTGGTTTTTCCGCATCACCGATTTTGCCGAGGATCTGCTGGTTCATTGCGACAGGCTGCCCGGGTGGCCGGAGAAGGTCATCACCATGCAGAAAAACTGGATCGGCAAGAGCGTCGGCGCCGAAATCCGCTTCCCCATCGAAAGGCCGGTGAATGGGGAGGACAGCCATATCGCGGTTTTCACCACCCGTCAGGACACCGTCTTCGGGGCGACCTTCATGTGCCTGGCGCCCGAGCACCCGCTGGTGCTGAAACTCTCCGCCGGCACGCCCCAGGCCGATGCCGTTGAGGACTTCGTGGCGCGCATCGCCCTGCAGGACCGCTCCAGCAAGGCGCTGGAGGCCTATGAAAAGGAGGGGGTCTTCACCGGCGCATACTGCCTCAACCCCTTGAGCGGGCGCCGAATGCCCATCTACACGGCCAATTTTGCCCTGATGGGCTACGGCACCGGCGCGGTCATGTCGGTCCCGGCCCATGACCAGCGGGACTTCGACTTTGCCCGCAAATACGGTCTTGAGATCATCGTGGTGGTCGACCCGGCGGATCAGGACCTGAACCCCACCGACATGACCGCGGCCTACCCGGGCGAGGGGACGATGGTCAACTCGGGCGCCTTCGACGGGCTGCCCAACCGGGAGGCCCTGGAGGCCATTGCCACGCATCTGGAAACCCACGGCATCGGCCGCCGCACGATCAGCTACCGCCTGCGGGATTGGGGGATTTCCCGCCAGCGCTACTGGGGGGCCCCGATTCCGATGATTCACTGCACCCGCTGCGGCACCGTGCCGGCGCCCGAGTCGGATTTGCCGATCCTGCTGCCCGAAGACGCCGACCTGCTGGAGGGGGGGCGCTCCCCGCTGCCGGTCCTGGAAACCTTTCGCCGGACCCGCTGCCCCGTCTGCGGTGCCGCCGACGCGCGCCGTGAAACCGACACCATGGACACCTTCGTCGAATCCTCCTGGTACTTTGAGCGCTACTGCAGCCCGTCTTGCGACAGCGGCATGTTCGAGACCGCTGCCGTGGATTACTGGATGCCGGTGGACCAGTACATCGGCGGGGTCGAGCACGCCATTTTGCACCTGCTCTACTCGCGCTACTACACCCGCGTGCTGCAGGCCCTGGGGTTGGTGAAATTCAAAGAACCTTTCACCCGGCTGCTGACCCAGGGGATGGTGTGCAAGGAAACCACCGCCTGCCCGGAGCACGGGTTTCTGCTGCCCGAGGAGATCGCGGGCGGCGGGGACGACCGTCGCTGCGCCAAATGCGGCCGCCAGGTGGCGGTCGGCCGGGTGGAAAAGATGTCCAAATCCAAAAAGAACGTGATTGACCCCAATCTCCTGCTGGAACGCTACGGCGCCGACACCACACGGCTTTTCTGCCTTTTCGCGGCGCCCCCGGAGCGGGACCTGGAGTGGAGCGAGCAGGGGGTCGAGGGCGGCTTTCGTTTTCTCAACCGGGTGTGGCGGCTGGTGGCCGCTTACAGTAACCGTCTGCAGACCGCCCCGGCCTACACCGGGCCGGCCGATGCGCTGGACCCCGAACTGCGCCCGGTTTACAAAAAGGCGCACGCAACGATTCAAAAGGTGACCGCCGACATCGACGACCGCTTTCACTTCAACACGGCGGTCAGCGCCGTCATGGAACTGGTCAACGACATGTACGCCGTGGACCCGGACCTGGCCGCGGAGCAGCTGCCGGGGGTCATGCGTTTCGCCGCCGAGACCGTTACCCTGCTGCTGGCCCCGATCGTGCCGCATTTCGCGGAAGAACTGTGGGCCGCCCTGGGGCATTCGGACAGCATTCTCCTGGCGTCCTGGCCGTCTTACCGTCCGGATGCACTCGCCCAAGACACCCTCCTGATCGTGGTGCAGGTCAACGGCAAGCTGCGCAGCCGCTTCACGGTGGCGGCCGACACGGACGAGGAAACCATCAAGGCGACAGCGCTGGCCGACGAGCGAGCGGCCGCCTTCATTCAGGGAAAACCGGTTCGCAAGGTGATCGTCGTCAAGAAAAAGCTGGTCAACATCGTGGTGTGATCGGCCCCCGCCAGCCAGGCGCAGCTCGGCAAGCGGCGGGGGTTTCAGAGGAGGTGGATCCGATGGGTCAAAACAGCCTTTCGGTTCTGGTGGCAAGTGTCATGATCGTGGGGTGCGGCTACCAATTTCAGGGGGCGGGCAGTCTGCCGGGTAAGACGGAAAGCGTTTTTGTTCAGGTGCTCACCAATCGCACTTCCGAGGTCGGGATTGAAAGCGTCTTTACCGCCGCGCTGATCGATGAGCTGACCCGCAATCAGCGGGCCGCAGGCCAGGAGCGCGCCGATGCGCTGCTGGGCGGGGAGATCGCATCGGTGAGCACCGACACCATCTCCCGCACGGGCAGCACCACCTCGGTGGAACGCCGGGTCCGGGCAACGCTGAATCTGGAATTGACCGATCGCTCTGGCGAGGTGATCTGGAAGGCGCGCAATATTTCAGGCACCGAGGCCTTTCCCGTCGACACCGGCAGCAGTGCCCTCACGGACCAGAACCGGCGGGAGGCTTTAGTCCAGCTGGCCCAGCGCATGGCCGAAAACATTTACAGTCGAATGACCGACGACTTCTGACGGCGCCGCAAGTGGCTGGCGATGCCCGAAGGCCGCATGTGAGATGCGCGCGGATTCCGGATCGGGGGTCAGGCGTTCAGGCTGTTGACCAGGCGCTCAAGGCGGGAAATCTTGCGGGACGCCGTGTTGCGGTGCAGGACGCCTTTTTTGGCGGCTTTTGCAATCGTTGATTTTGCCGCTTTGAGTTCGGCAACGGCCAGTTGCAGATCTTTTTCGGCGACCTTGGCCTCCAACTGGCGGGCAGCCGATTTGACCTGGGTACGAACCGCCTTGTTGCGCAGGCGGCGGTTGCTGTTCTGGCGGGTCCGCTTCACTGCGGATTTATGATTGGCCACGAGTCGTGCTCCTTTCCGAACAAGTTTGATGAATTAAACAAGACCCTTTACATAATCGGTTGCCGAATGTCAAGAATAATGAAGCGGTAAAAAGCATTTTACCCCGCTGCGCGCTGTTTTTGCAGTGTGGCGGGCGCTTGCGCCCAAACAGCCGCAGGACCTTTATCGCTGGTTGCTGCGGTGCTCGGCCCGGGGCGACGGGATACAAAATCGCGGCTGCGAACAACTGCTTGCAAAACCCTTGTCGGATCTGCCATAATACGCCCCGCGGGGTGGGGTGCGGCGGTTCGGGTGGTTGTCCGGAGACGGCGCTCTCGAGGGGGATTTTAAGGAAAGGTGGGGGCCACAGGTGAGCCTTAAATGCGCCATTTTTTCGGTCATCACGGGTCTGGCGATGGTGGGGCTGCTGGTTTTCGGCCTTTTCGGCGAAAAGGGGTTTACCGACCTCAACGGGCTGAAGGGCGAATTGCTTCGGATGAATCAGCAAATTGATCGGCTGAAACAGGAGAACCTTGCTCTTTACCGTTACATCGACCGGCTTCGAAACGATCCGAGCTTTGTTGAAAACGTGGCCCGCCAGGAGTTGGGGATGATCGGAAAAGACGAGATGATCATCAATTTCCGCAAACCGGAGGGCTCGGACAATGGCAAATGACGGGGTATGCTCACCCCTGCCTCGCTGTTGCGGAAGGGGGCCAAAATCACATCAGATGAGGAGAGCGGAAATGAAGCGAGCGAGACAGCTGCGAAAAACGGGGATTATTGGTCTGGCGATGATGTTGACTCTGGGGATGACCCTGGGCGGCTGCACCGCCCTTCAATCGCGGGGCCAGGCCGGCGGAAGCGACACTGTCACCGCCCAGGCCAAAGACGCCGCCCCGCTCTACTACGATTTTGGGGATGTGCTGATTCCCAGCGAAATGAAAGTCAACAAAAAAGCCTCTTTTGTCTACCGCGCCCCCGGTTTTTCCGCCGGTGTGCTTTCCCTTAAGGGCCGGGTCGACAGCGCCTCGCTGATCGGGTTTTTTGAAAACAACATGGTCAAGGACAACTGGCAGATGGTCAGCTCTTTTAAATCCGTTCGCTCCATCCTGCTGTTCCACAAAGACAACCGCTGGTGCGTTGTCAACGTCACCGAAAAGGATATTTACACCTACGCCGAAATCTGGGTGGCCCCGACAACTGTCGTCGAAGCGACAAGCACCGATACGGATTTGTTCAAATAAAGCGGGTGGCGCATGGACCTGCAAGATAAAAACCTCGTTCTGGGGGTCAGCGGGGGGATCGCGGCTTACAAGAGCGTCGAACTCCTGCGCCTGCTCAAAAAACAGGGGGCCAATGTCCGGGTGGTCATGACCGCGAATGCCGCCTGGTTTGTGGGCCCGGGCACCTTTCAGGCGCTTTCGGAAAAACCCGTCTACATGGATCTCTTCGGCCGTGGCGACAGCGATGCCGCCATTCGCCACATCGATTGGGCCCAGCACGCGGATGCCGTCATCGTGGCCCCGGCAACGGCCAACATCATCGGCAAGCTGGCGCATGGGATCGCCGATGACGCCCTCAGCACCTTCATGCTGGCGGTCACCGCCCCGGTGCTGGTCTGCCCGTCGATGAATACCCACATGTACCGCAGCGCCGCGGTTCAGAGGAATCTTGAAACCCTCAGGGGCGATGGCTACGGTGTGCTGGAGCCGGACTGCGGGCAACTGGCCTGCGGCACCACCGGGCCGGGCCGGCTGCCCGAGCCGGCGGCGATCCTGGACCGTTTCATCCGCTTCCTGACTCCCAAGGACTTGGCGGGCCTGCACGTTCTGGTCAGCGCCGGTCCGACCTGGGAGGCCATCGATCCGGTGCGTTTCATCAGCAACCCCTCCTCCGGTAAAATGGGGTTTGCGGTGGCCCGCGCCGCCGAGCACCGCGGCGCGCGGGTGACCCTGGTAAGCGGTCCCACCACGCTTGCCGCGCCGCTAAACGTCACGGTGCAGCGAGTGCGTTCGGCCCGTGAAATGGCCGACCAGGTCCTGACCCTGATGGCGGATGCCGACATGATCGTCAAGACCGCCGCGGTTTCCGATTATCGGCCGGTTGAGATCGCGCCCCAAAAAATCAAAAAGCAACAGGAGACCATGAGCCTTACGCTCACCCGCAACCCGGACATTCTCAAGGCCGCCGGTGACCGCAAGGGCGCGCGCATCCTTGTCGGGTTCGCGGCCGAGACCGAGAGCCTTGAAACCAATGCCGCCAAGAAGCTGCGGGAAAAGAACCTCGATATCATCGCCGGCAACCTGATCGGCAGTCCGCACTCCGGTTTCCAGGCCGATACCAACGAGGTGACCCTCTTTTTCAGAGACGGCACAAAAGAGTCGCTGCCGGCCATGACCAAGGACGCGGTTGCCCACCGGCTCCTCGACCGGGCGGTCGGCCTCTGGCAGGCCCGGGCCGATCACCCCTAGCGCATCGCTGCCCATATTTCCCATGACCCTGAAAACCAGACACCCTGATGCGCCGGCCGCCCGGGTCGGCAGCCTGCTGTCGGAAGTCAGCCGCAGTCTACACCAGCTGGCGGATCACGGGCTGCGCGGCTTTGATTGCGGCCCTGAAGCGCTTGCGGCCATCGACGGCTGGGCGCGTCCCCGCATCTCGCCGGGATCCGACAGCCTGGCAAGCATCCGGACGGACCTGGGCGATTGCCGGCGCTGTCCGCTGGCCGGCGAACGCAACCGGATCGTTTTCGGGGAGGGCGATGAAGGCGCCCGGGTGGTGTTTGTCGGTGAAGCCCCGGGCTTTCACGAGGACCAACAGGGGCGTCCGTTCGTGGGGGCTGCAGGGCAGCTGCTGACCCGGATGGTCGGGGCCATGCAGCTGTCACGTGAGAGCGTTTACATCTGCAACATTCTCAAGTGCCGGCCCCCCGGCAACCGCAACCCGCTGCCGCCGGAAATCCGGGCCTGCGAGCCTTTTTTGAAGCGGCAACTGGGCGCGATCCGACCCGAGGTGATCGTCGCCCTGGGTAAGTTCGCCGCCCAGACCCTGCTGGCCACCGACGCCCCGATTTCCAGGCTGCGCGGACGCTTTCACGAATACCAGGGGATCAAGGTGATGCCGACCTTTCATCCGGCGTTTTTGCTTCACAACCCCGAGCGCAAACGCGATGTCTGGGAGGACCTTAAGCAGGTCATGACCTTGTTGGGTCTTTCAGCCGATAGTTAGCGTAGGCCCGGAACCCCTCGCGGGGAGGATGCGATGATGCGATCCAGACCGCTGTGGCTGTTGGTGGGCGCGGCCCTGCTCTTTGCACCGCGGGCGGCTGTCGCCGCGGCCCCTGAAGTTTACGTGCTCAACGCATCGGGCCCGGTAAATCCGGGGCTGGTGGATTTTTTGGTCACCGGCATCGAAAAGGCCGAAAAAGACGGTGCGGCGGCGGTCGTCATCGCACTCGATACCCCCGGCGGCTTGGCCGACTCCATGCGCGAGATCGTCAAGTCGATATTCGGCAGCCCCGTGCCCGTGGTCGTTTTCGTGTCGCCCGGGGGGGCGCGGGCGGCGTCCGCCGGGGTAATGATCACCATGGCGGCCGATGTCGCCGCCATGGCGCCGGGGACCAACATCGGCGCCGCGCACCCGGTGGGGTTGGGGGGCCAGGACATCGACGAGAGCATGGCCGAAAAGGTCATCAACGATATGGTGGCTTACAGCAGCAGCATCGCCGCCAGGCGTGGGCGAAACGCCGAATGGGTTGAAAAAGCGGTGCGCGAAAGCGTGTCGATCACCGAAAACGAGGCCCTCAAAGAAAATGTGATCGACCTGGTGGCCAGGGATCTGGATGACCTGCTGCAACAGCTGGAGGGGCGTGAGGTGCCCGGCAAGGGGCGCCTGGGCCTGGCAGGGGCCCGGGTCACCGTTGTGGAGGAAAATTTTCGCTCCAAAGTCCTGCGCACCATCAGCAACCCCAATATCGCCTACATCCTGCTGATGATCGGGATGGCGGGCCTCTTCTTCGAACTCTCGCACCCGGGGGCCATATTTCCGGGGGTGGTCGGCGGCATCGCCATCGTCCTGGCCTTCTTTGCCTTCCAGACGCTGCCGGTCAATGCCACCGGCATCCTGCTGATCATTCTGGCGGCAATTTTCTTTGTGCTGGAGATTTTCGTCGCCAGCTATGGTCTGCTGAGCATCGCGGGTATCGGGTCTCTGCTGCTGGGCTCCCTGATGTTGTTCGAGGGGGAGAAGGCCGGGGTGCGGCTCTCCTGGGCGGTCCTCCTGCCCACCGTGGTGCTGGTATCCGGGTTTTTCATCGCGGTCGCCGGGCTGGTGGTCAGGACCCACCTCTCAAAACCAACCACGGGGGCCGTCGGGCTTGTCGGTGAAACCGGCGTGGTCAAGACGGCGCTTGACCCCCACGGCAAGGTGTTTGTCCACGGGGAGTTGTGGCATGCCCACGCCGGGGCGCCGGTCGCGGTCGGTGAGCGTGTGCGGGTGGTGGCGGTCCACGGGCTGCTGCTGGAGGTGGAACCCGAAACGGTCTGAACGGGTGGATCGGCAGGCCCCGGCCATCGGCTCCCGCTGAGGGGCAGCGGACCCCGGGGGCGCCATTTCCAACATGCCTGCCGCCGATGAAGGCAACCCTGTCCACAAGGAGGTACCCATGCTGCCATTGCCCTTGATAGTGTTTGTCGCCCTGGTCGTTCTCTTTCTGTGGTCGGCCATCCGGGTGTTAAACGAATACGAGCGCGGGGTGATTTTTCGGCTGGGCCGCGTGATCAAAGCCAAGGGGCCCGGGCTGATCATCCTGATTCCGGTCGTCGATAAGATGGTCAAGGTCAGCTTGCGGCTGGTGGTCTCCGACGTGGACCCCCAGGACGTGATCACGCGTGACAACGTTTCCGTCAAAGTCAACGCGGTCATCTACTTCCGGGTCATCGAGCCCACCAAGGCGGTCCTGCAGGTGGAGGACTATCGCTACGCCATGTCGCAGCTGGCCCAGACAACCCTGCGCAGCGTCTGCGGCCAGGCGGAACTGGACGAGCTGCTCTCGGCCCGCGAAAAAATCAACAACCAGCTGCAGGAGATCCTGGACATGCACACCGATCCTTGGGGGATCAAGGTCGCCACGGTGGAACTCAAGCACATCGATCTGCCCCAGGAGATGCAGCGCGCCATGGCCAAACAGGCCGAGGCCGAGCGCGAGCGGCGCGCCAAGGTCATCAACGCCGAGGGCGAATACCAGGCGGCCGACAAACTGGCCCAGGCGGCCGATGTCATGCAGCAGCACCCCATCGCGCTGCAGCTGCGCTATTTGCAGACCATGCGGGAGATGTCGGCCGAAAGAAATACCACGACGTTTTTCCCGTTTCCCATCGACGTGGTCAAGCCGCTGATCGAGGTGATGCAAAAAACGCTCAAGGGCGTCGGCTGAGCATGCCGGGCGGTGTCCTGGGGGGCGTTGACGGAAAAGCGGGTAAGGCCCCCGGCCCCCTCCTGTGTTGCGCAAAGCGGCTGGCGCGGTTTATCCGTCCGAAAGCCGCCTTCCGCTGGGGCAGACACGGGGCTAATCCGTCTGGGTAGTGCTTTTTGTGCCCATCGCTCGCTTTACTGGTTGACATATTTAAAAAAAATCGGCTATAGAAAGCATTTTCAAGCCTTCCCCGAGGGGTCGTGCCGCGGCCTTTGGGGCCGGATCCAATGCGCTGTTTCGAGTCTATTGCCATCAGGTAGGCGGGGGTGCAGACCTCCGCTTACGTATTTTGCGAGGTCTGGAAAGGAGTCGTGTCGCCATGGGTAAAACCAAAAAAGAAGCCAAGGAAAAGCCGCTGGACAAGATGACCGCCAAGGAATTGCGGGAAGTCGCGATCACCATCCCGGAAATTGTCGGAGTGCACGGCATGAACAAAAACGAGCTGGTCAGCGCGGTTAAAAAGGCGCGCGGGATCGCGGAGGAAGCCACCAAAACCACCAATTCCGATGTTCGTGAAATCAAAAAACAGATCAAAGTTCTCAAGGCGCAGCGTGAGCAGGCCCTGGAAGGCGATGACACCCGCAAGGCCGCCATTTGCCGGCGGCGGATCAGCCGGCTGAAAAAAAAGACCCGGCGGGCCGCCTGATGCCGCGGCCACCGGCGGGCGACGGGCTGTTCGGCGATCACCGTGCGCCCCGCCGCGGAAACCTCCCATGATCCAAGGTATCCAGGGACCCCAGCGCCACCCCGCGCCGTGGATGGACGCCGGCTTGGGCGCCGGCATCGATCCGCGGCGGCTGGCGTTTGACATCGACGGCGTGATTGCGGACACCATGTCGCTTTTTTTGGACATCGCCCGCGAGGAGTATCAGATCGCCGATGTCGCCTACGAAGACATCACCTGCTACAGCCTTGAAGACTGCATGCAGATCGCCCCGGCGATCATTCGCGAAATTGTCGATCGGCTGCAGTCCGGCGATTACCGCGCGACCCTGCAGCCGATGCCGGGGGTGCACAACGTGCTCAACCCCATGGGGCGCCGGCACGGCCCCGTGCGACTGGTAACCGCCCGGCCCTCGGTGGCGCCCATCTACGACTGGCTGTTGGGCGCACTGGGGCTGAACTCTGGGGAAATCGAAGTGGTCGCCACGGGCGACTACACCGCCAAGGCCCAGGTGCTGCAGGCCAAAGGCGTCGCCTATTTTGTCGAGGACCGTCTGGACACCTGTTTTCTGCTGCGCGCGGCAGGGATTACACCGATCCTGTTTCGCCAGCCCTGGAACCGGTTTGCACACCCCTTTATCGAGGTCGGGTCCTGGGCCGAACTTGGGGCCTTGATCGCTATTTAGGCGGCATCCAGGCGCCGTTTACGGAAAATAGAATGGACGACCGGGGGCCGCAGACATTAATCCGGGGGTTTCTGGACAGCCTGGCGGCAGAAAAAGGCTTCAGCCCGAACACCTGCCGGGCGTACCGGCATGACCTGCAGGAATTCGCGGCCTATCTCGGGTGGGGGCCGGCCGGAGGCCCGTCACAGGGCGGTGCGACCGGGCCGGCGCCGACGAATTTCGACAGCGTCGACATGCTTGCCATCCGGGGCTTTCTGGGGCAGCTTTACCGGCGCAACGGCAAAGCCACCATTGCCCGCAAGCTGTCCGCGCTGCGCTCGTTTTTCCGCTACCTGCTCAAATTGGGGCTGGTCACCGGCAACCCGGCTGAACTGGTGGCCACGCCCAAGCAGGAAAAACACCTGCCCGTCTACCTGACGGTCGACGACATGTTCCGGCTGCTGGACACGATCGCCGCCGACAGTCTCTCGGGGCTGCGGGACCGGGCGATTTTCGAGACCCTGTATTCCTGCGGGCTGCGGGTTTCCGAGTTGGCCGGGCTGAATGTCGACGACATCGACCCCGGGCGGCGGATGGTGCGGGTCCTCGGCAAGGGCCGCAAGGAGCGCATCGTGCCCATCGGCGAGAAGGCCCTCGCGGCCATTCAGGCCTACCGCCGGCGGCTTGATGGGGAAGCGCCGGCGGCGGCTGAGGCTGGTGGGGCGCTGTTTCTCAACAAATACAACCGTCGTCTGGGGACGCGCTCGATTGCCCGCATCCTGGACCAGCTGGTGCGCCAGTGCGGGCTGCTCGTACCGGTGTCGCCGCATGCCATCCGGCATTCTTTTGCCACCCACCTGCTGGATGCCGGGGCCGACCTGCGGGTGGTGCAGGAACTGCTGGGGCATCAAAGCCTTTCCACCACTCAGAAATACACCCACGTGAGCATCGACCGCTTGATGGCCGCCTACGACCAGGCGCACCCCCGGCGCTGACCCGCCCGGCGCAGAGGGTTTCGGCAGCGGCGGTCGCGACCGGAGAAGGACGAACGGCATGAGATCTCAGCAATTCCCAACCTCCGATGGGGCCCGTTTCCACGGGACCACCATTTTGGCCGTCCGGCGCAACGGCAGCGTGGCGGTCGCCGGTGACGGCCAGGTGACGCTGGGCAACGCGATCATCAAACACCAGGCCCGCAAGGTGCGGCGAATCTACGAAGACCGAATCGTCGTGGGGTTTGCCGGCGCCACCGCCGATGCCCTGACCCTCTTTGACAAGCTGGAGGCCAAGCTGCAGCGCTTCAACGGCAACCTCACCCGGGCGGCCGTCGAAATGGCTCGCGAGTGGCGCACCGACAAGTACCTGCGGCACCTGGAAGCCATCATGATCGCCGTCGACGCCGACAACATGTTTCTGATTTCAGGAAACGGCGATGTGATCGAGCCCGACGAGGGCGTTCTGGGCATCGGCTCCGGCGGCGTCGCGGCCCAAGCCGCCGCCACCGCCCTGCTGCGCCACAGCGACCTGGATGCACGCGGCGTCCTCCAGGCCGCCATGCAAATCGCGGCGGCTTTGTGCATCTACACCAACGACCGCATCACCATCGAAGAACTCTAGCCGGGGCGCGCAATCCACCCGCCTCAGCGTGAAACGGCGTATTCTATGAGCGAGCTGAAACCTTCCGAAATCGTAAGTGAGCTGGACAAATACATCGTCGGGCAGGCCAATGCCAAACGGGCGGTGGCGATTGCGCTGCGCAACCGCTGGCGGCGTCAAAAGGTGGACCCGGAGCTGCGCGACGAGATCGCCCCCAAAAACAACATTCTGATCGGCCCCACCGGGGTCGGCAAGACCGAAATCGCCCGGCGCTTGGCCAAGCTGGCCGACTCCCCCTTCATCAAGGTGGAGGCCTCCAAGTTTACCGAGGTGGGCTATGTCGGCCGGGACGTGGAATCCATGATCCGGGATCTGCTCGAACTGACCGTCAACATGCTCAGGTCCCGTGAACAGGAGCAGGTTCGGGGCCAGGCCGGCCGTATCGCTGAAGAGCGCCTGCTGGATTTGCTGCTGCCCAAAGCCGGGGGCAACAAGTTCCCCAAGGGCGAAGACGCCAAGGAGCCGGCTCTCGAGGTGGTGAGCGCCACCTCCGCGGAGCCCTCATCCACCCGGGAGAAGCTGCGCGCCATGCTGCGCCGCGGGAAACTCGATGAGCGCTACGTGGATCTGGACATCGCCGACAAGTCCATGCCGATGGTGGAAATTTTTTCCAACATGGGCATGGAGGAGATGGGGATCAATTTCAAAGACATGTTCAGCGGGCTGCTGCCCAAGAGCACCAAACGGCGCAAGGTCACGGTGAGCGAGGCGCTGGCGCTTCTCACCCAGGAGGAGGTGCAGGGGCTGGTCGACATGCAAAAGGTCGTAAAACAGGCGATCGTCAAGGTGGAACAGTCCGGCATCGTTTTTCTGGATGAAATCGACAAAATCGCCGGAAAAGAGGGCGCGCACGGCCCGGATGTCTCCCGCGAAGGGGTGCAGCGCGACCTGCTGCCGATTGTCGAGGGCTCCACGGTGATCACCAAGTACGGCCCGGTGCGTACCGATCACATTCTTTTTATCGCTGCCGGGGCGTTTCATGCTGTCAAACCCTCCGATCTGATACCCGAACTCCAGGGACGCTTCCCGATTCGGGTGGAACTCAACTCCCTGGGGCAGAAGGATTTCGAGCGCATCTTGACCGAGCCCCGCAACGCCCTGCTGCTCCAGTATATCGCCCTGCTGCGCACCGAGGGGCTGGAGGTGGTCTTCGAAGACGATGCGGTCGCCGAGATCGCCCGGATCGCCGAGGACGTCAACAATCGCACCGAAAACATCGGCGCCCGCCGGCTCCACACCATGATGGAGCGGCTGCTGGAAGACATCCTCTTCGACGCACCCGACATGGCCGGTCAGCGGGTGGTGATCGACGGCGCCTTTGTGCGCGAGAAGCTGATGGAAATCGTCCAGGACGAAGATCTCAGCCGCTACATCCTGTAGCCGCAAATCACGGTGTGACGCCCCGTTGGCGACTTTCCACGACCCCTTGGAGGACCCACGCATGAATTCCAGTGTCGCTGACATCCTGATCGAAGCGCTGCCCTATAT
>JBAPYE010000617.1:0-6686 GCA_049284575.1 Desulfobacterales bacterium | reverse complement strand
GTCCATAGGTGGGTGGGCACAAGATCATCCCGGTTAGCGGTAAATCGCCACATGCGGGCCCGGTCGGCACCCAGGAACTCACCCAGCCGTTTGAGCCCCTGGATGATTGCCCGGTCCACCTCATGGGACTCCACTGCGACAAATCCGGCTGACAGCTCGGCCAGTAATTTCTCGAACTCCAGGCGCCGGGCCAGGGACCGCTCCACCCGGCGGCGCCGCACCAGGTCGATGAGGAGACCCACGGCAAGCAGGCTGAGCAGAGAAAATACCGCGGTGGTGCCAATGATCTCTCTCTTGTGTTTTTCCCACAAAGAAGGCTTTTTAAACCGGACCAGACTGTCGGGGGGCAAGTCCCCCTCCTTGAGGCCCCAACGCTCAAGCTGCCGCCAATCGAATGCGTAAAAATTGGCCTCCTGCCAAACGGCGGGAATATTCTCCGGCTTTTCGCCGTTCAGCACCCTGCGCCCCATTTCTCCCGCCAGGCGGCCCTGTTTCGTGAAGCTTGTGAGATGACCGCCGACAATCCCCTGGCCCAGCAGGTTTTCCCAGAGGCCAAAGACGGGGGCGTTGGCCGCCTGTGCCACGCGCCCCGAGACTTCCCGGGGCACGAAGGCCTGACCTGTGCTATCGCTAAACACCGAGAGGTAAAGGACGAACGTTTGGGGGGGGAGATTTTCGAGCTGTTTGAGAATTTCCGGTAACGGCAGATCGGTCAAGAAGGTGATTTCGAACCGGCCTTCGTAAGGGCGCAGGGCTTCGCGAGCAATCTTCTGGTAGTGCCTTTCAACTTTGCCAGCCCCCCCCACCAGCACCACGCGCCGGGTTCCGGGCTGGAGTTTCAGGGCTGCTGCCAGGGTGCCCTGCACGTCTACCCAGCCCATCACGCCGGTGCTGTTGGGTGGTGGTTTCATGTCCTCCACCTGCAGTTTGGGAACATAGCAAAAAACGACCGGGGTGCCGGGAAAGAGTGCGTTGCCATGGGCTTTTATAAAAGAAAAGGCCGAGCTTCCCACCGGGATGAGAAGGTCGATTTTTTGATCGCGATACTTGACCCGTAATAAGTTGACAAGGCTTTGAATGTAGGAATCGTCGGCGAAATTTACCAGGTCCAGGAATTCCGTGTAGAATTCTAACGGTTGTGCCTTTGTGCCTTTTAAAGCCGCGCGGATTCCTTCATCCCACTCGAAGATGGCGGGCAGCATCGATTGATAGGCATAAACCAAGAGGACTTTTTTGGCCGGTGGCGGAGGCGCTCCCTGAACGTCATGCTGGGCCAGGAGCAATGCCAGGCAACTGAGCAGCAAAAAGAGGCCTGGTGAAAAAATCTTTCTGGCTCGTGCAGTCATGAGCATAGGTTAACCCTGCGACGTTACTTTTTCATGACCGATCGCTTTCCGTGGGCGTTTTCCTCGATGTGACATATAGGCCCGATGACTCAGGGTTTGAACCCAGAGGATATGCTCGATCAGGGGTTCAACGCCGAACACCCCGGCCAGCCTTTGCACAGTCTGCTCGAAAATGACCTGATCCGGGCTGTTTTCGAGTATCAGCCGCCGTTTGGGGATCAGATAGCCCCATGAGACGTCTCCCCTTTCTGGTTGTTTTCGGTCGTTGTTTCCTTGAGAAGCCGCTGCCGCACTTTCAGACCGAGTGCCCGGATGCCCGGATGCGGCTGGAACCCGGCACGGCAATGGTCACAGAGGGCCGCTGCGCCTGGCCCTTGCGCCTCTCAAGGGCGCGTGTCGAGGGGTCCTTCGCACTCCGGCATGGTGTTCGGAATCCGGTAGAGCAGCAGCAGCCCGAAGATGATGGCGAATATCTCACCCCCGAGGGTCAGGACCATGGACAGCAGGTTGATCATGTCCACCGCCGAGACCCAGCTGGCGAACCCGTCCATTGTGGTCTGGAAGGTGGGCAACCCCGCCTGGGGTGCCGACAAAAAGTAGAAGAGCAGCGTTCCCACCTCAAACAGCATCACCAGGAAGGAGAAGACCAGCGCCAGGCTCGTCGCTGCGAGTCCCGTCCCCACTTTTCGGCGCAGGGAGGTTTCGTTGAGCTCCGCCCCTGGCGCCTGCAGGCGCTTGCCAATCTGGATGTAGCGGTAAAACCAATAGGTGATAAAGACCAGGAGCGCCAAACCCATGGTGGAAAAGAACTGCACGAAGGGCAACCCGGAGCGGTGAGTACCGGAGGGCCGGTCCGAAAAGATAAAGGTGTAGACCATGATGATGACGGGGACCGCGCCCATCAGGACCAGCGACCAAAAACCAGCCCAGCCGTAGCGTGCAAAGGCCCTGGCAACACGATCGGTTTCGGATGGCCGCAGACTTTCAGTTGCATTTTCCGGGATCATACGGTTCCTCATCAAGAAGGGTTACGGATTCGTTTTTTGGAACTCGGAAGACGACAAGACCAGCGGTGCAATCGACCAAGGATTCTCATCTTGGGCGTGGTCCGGCTCCCGCTGAAACAATGGTCTCCAGCGGCGCCCCGAACCTCGGGCCGGCGACGCCGTCGGAGGAAGGCCGATCGTGGATCGCATCGCCCCGTCAGGCATCCGCCAAAACATAGCTGCGGATTGCCCTGCGCGGTGCGCAGGCGGTTCACCCCTCGATCACCTTGCGCAGCATCTCTTCATCATCCGTGCTGAGGGAGGTTTTCAGGACCTTGCCTTTGCCCTGGAAGCTCTTCAGGCGGTCCATGACCTTGTCCTGGGTGGCCTCGCGGAAAAGTAGGAAAAGGGCCGAGGACCCGGGGGTGAAGGCCTCGCTGAACTCCTTCATGAACGTGTCGCTGATGCCGATGTCGGTCAGTTTGCCGCTGATCGCACCGGCGCCGGCGCCCACCGCGGCCCCCAGCAGCGGGTTGAGAAAGATCAGGCCGATCAGCATGCCCCAGAAGCTGCCGCCCGCGGCGCCCGTCAGGGTCAAATTGACGGCCTGGTGCAGCTTGACCTTGCCCTTCTCGTTCTTGGTGACCACCACCACGTCGTCCATTTTGATCAGGTACTCTTTCTGCATCTTGGCCAGTTCCGCCCGCATCTCAAATGCGGTGGCCTCGTCGGGAAATTCGATTACCACCAGTTGCGCCATGATACCCTCCTGTTTGTTATTGGTTGTGATGGGTTCTGAAACTGCGGCTTTCACGACCGTCGGCTTCTTGCCGGACTTCCACTGCGGGATGCCGGAAGCCCCACGGTCACCCGTATTGGTCTGCCCCGGGTGGTTCCTCAGACATTAAGGCGTAAGTGCCCCCCGGGCAAGGCGGCCCCAGGAATTTTGTCATGGTTGGGGCGGACGCGCCCCGCCCGTGCTCTCGGCGCCATCGCCGCCGGCCTCGGCCAGCCACGCCAGCACGCGTTCCTCCAGGTACGCGTAAAACGGGTTGTGCCGCAGGCGCAGCAGCCAGTCGGACGGCAGGACCAGCAGGCCGCGCTCGCCCTGAATGGCCATCTGCCCGAGAAAGAGAACGTCCTCATTGTCCGGCGGGCGCTGACCGTAAAGCGGGTCGTCCAACGGGAAGGGCAGCGCCACGTGGGAGAGCGATATCACCCCCGCCGGCCAGGCCAGGCCCAGCGGCTCGTCCGGGGACGCCACCTTGGAGAAGGGCGCCTGCCGGCGGGCAACCACCGCGGCGCTCTCCGGGTTCGCGTTGGTGACCAGGGTCACGGCGAACGGCAGGCGCGGGTCACCCATCAGCCGGGTGGTCAGGGCCCGCGGGTCGGAGATCAGCAGGACCGACTTGGCGGCGAAATGGTTGATGTCGAAGAGCACCAGTTCATGGCGCCGGGGTTCCAGCCGACCCAGCAGCCGGTCCACCACCGCGTCGGTGGAAACGGTGGCGTCCGCGTTGGATTTGAGCACCAGGGTCGGCGGCAGCACGCGGTCCGGGTGGGACCGGGCGCGGCTCGCCACGCGTCCGGCGACGGATCGCGTCAGGCGGTGAACCTGCTCGCCGGCATTGGTGGCAAACGAGTTGTATTTGTAAGGGTCGAATTCCGGCTCGACCACCAGCCAGGCGAGGCTGCCCAGGCCGGGCAGGATCGCCAGCCGGCGCTTCCACTTGGCCAGCGCCGCCGCCGGGTGGATGCCGATCGCCGGAGAGATCAGCACCAGGCTGGCCGGTACCGGCGCGATCCGCCCGTCCAGGGCGTTGAGCGCGAAGTCCAGGGCCAGAGCGGCCCCGGTGGAATAGCCGATGATGTGGATCGGCTTTTGCCCGACCTTCGCGGCAAGGTGCGCGACGCTCAGTTGCACGGCGGCGGCCATGTCCTCCCATTTGATGCTGAGCAGCCCCGAGGGTGCCGTGCCGTGGCCGGGCAGGCGCAGACCGATGACCCAGAAATTGCGCTGGTTCAGGCTTTGGCCGATCGCCCTGAGGCTGTAAGGGGAGTCCGACATTCCGTGCAGCAGCAGGACGCCGCCTGCCGGCTCCTTGGCCGTCAGTTCGAAGCTGCGGTTCCAGTTGGGCTGGCGGCCCTGCGGGTCGGCGGCGCTGCCCTTGCTGTAGCGCACGAGCGCTTGGGCAGGCCCGGTTGCGGTGTGCGCGTAGACCTTTTTTTCCAGCTGGGCGAACAACCGGTCCTCCAACCGCCGGTAGTCATCGAAGGTCCGGATTTCATCGGCCTTGCGGGCGGTGAATTCCGCCGTCAGCGCTTCGGTGTGCCAGGGCTCCAGGGAGAGGCTGGTGCAGCCCATGACGAGAAGCGCGGCGGCGCCCGCCAGGGCCAGCAGGACGCCCCATCTGAGGCGAGGCGGCAGGTGTTTGTCGACCAGAATGAGGCGTTGCATGCGTTCTCCGGCTAGCGGCCGCGGGTCAGGATCCAGTAGATTGTGCCGTTGGGGGCCTGGACCGGGTAGATCAGGCGGCTGCGGGGGGTCTCTTCGTTGGTCAGGCGCAGGAACACATCGTCAAAAAACTCCGGCGTTTCCAGGCTGAAATTGTGGAAGTTGCGCGTGCGGTTGACCGGCGTGACATCCACCACGGTGACCTCCTCGTCGTCCGGGTCGTGGTCCACCACGCGCACGGCCGATCCCAGCTGGCTGGGGCTCAGGGTGCTTTCCCCCCGCCGCCGCCCCCGGTTGAGGAGGCGGCTGGCCACCAGGGCCCGGTCGTTAGATGAGACGTAGATCGTGGTTTTGCGTGCCAGGGCCTTGAGGGCCTGCTGGAAATGGGTGTCGAACTCCTCGAAGTCGACGTCCGGTGCGGTCAGCATGACATCGGCGATCTCGGTCTCGGCATCGGCCAGGTCCGCCTGCTCGTAGAGCAGCCGGAAGGCGTCCACGGCCACCTGGGCTCCCATGCTGTTGGCGATCAGCCACAGCTTATCGGGCCGGATGTCCCGAATGATCAGCTCCAGGGTTCGGGCCAGCTCCGCCCCGGAGGCTTTAGCCACCCGTTGCGCGCGCCGGTAGCCCCCCGGCGTGCTGCCCTGGTTGCCGGGCCAGTCGAACAGGAGCACCGGCGTGTTGATGTCCAGCACGTGGCCCAAAAACGTGGTCTTGCGGAGAGCCGAGGGAAAGGCCTCCCGGAACCCGTGCACCACCACCAGCAGCGCGCGCAGCGGGGATTCCTGAACGAGCTTTTGGACCTGCGCCACAAACGCCGCCCGGTCCAGCGCCTGCACCGTTTGGAGCCGGATCTCCTCGTTCTGGAACCACTCGGTGGGGTTGAGGATCATCCCCAGGCCCAGCGAGGGTTCGATCTTGACGTCAAAAAACCCGAATTTGAGGGTCTCCTCGCGCTCGGTCCCGAAACGGTCCTCCAACGGCCCTTCAGTGCCTTGGGGGCGGCGGTTGGTGACGAAAAAAAAACGATATTCCCCCTGCTGGCTCAGCTGCGCGACCTGCATGCGGCGGAACAAAAAGGCCTCGGCGCGTTGCAGCGCGGTGATGGTGGAGGAAAAATAGACATTGTAGAACCAGACGCCCAGCCCCGCCAAAGCCAATAGGCATACCCCGAAGCCGATCAGCAGGCGGCGTTTGAAGCGGGTCATGGCACCTCCTGCGCACCGGTGCGGTGCGGTTCTATGTCTAGGGGATAGATGATGACAACCCCCGCGGCGGATGGCAAAAGTAGGTCGCAAGGGGGGCCGCGCGCTGGCCAAACCAGGCCTTAGGGGCTGGAAATATTAGAAAATCGTTAAAAACGCGCCGAAAACCGCCGGGGGACGGATCCGATTGGGCCTTCATACTATTGCCCCTCTCTACTTGTCAAGTCAGTAAATCGCGCCGAAGGGCGCACTGCGGTCGGCGGCAGGCAGGCGCGGGGGGAGGTTGCGGTTATCCTGGCGGCGGGGTGACGGGCGGGTTTCGGTCCGACGGATGCCGCTGGCGCTCTGCGGGCACCCAATTTGACTTGATTGTTCCCAGCGAAATCGTTACTAGATGTCTGTCAGTTCTTGAAACAGCCGTAAGGCGACCACCGTCAGTACCCAATAGAAGAGGGAGTCGGATATGTACGCTAATAGAATCTTTTGCTCGCTGACCGTTTTGCTTTTTGCCCTGGTCGTGGGCTGTGCCTCCGAAACCGGGGGCACCTTCTCGTCCAACCAGGCCCGGGTTGCACAGTCGGTTTCTTTCGGGACCATCACCCATCTGGCCAATGCCACCATCGAGAACAACCCCAGCGGGTTGGGCGCCGCCGCCGGCGGTGTCGCCGGCGGGGTGGTCGGCAGCACCATCGGC
>JBAPYE010000616.1:0-4584 GCA_049284575.1 Desulfobacterales bacterium | reverse complement strand
CGCGAAGACTCGCCCGGGACTTGGCGGCTGCAACCGTAACGGTGGTCAGCGGCATGGCCCGCGGGATCGACACCGCCGCCCACTGGGGCGCCCTGCAGGGCGGCGGCCGAACGGTGGCGGTTTTAGGATGCGGCCTGGGTACCCTTTACCCGCCGGAAAGCCGCAAGCTGAGGGAGGCGATCGTCGCCCAGGGCGCGGTGGTATCGGAGTTGGCGATCAGCGCCGCACCGGAAGCGCACCACTTCCCTGCCCGCAACCGGATCATCAGCGGATTCTGCCTGGGCACCGTGGTGGTTGAGGCCGCCCGCAAGAGCGGGTCCCTGATCACCGCCCGCCTGGCCAACGAACAGGGCCGCGACGTGTTTGCCGTCCCCGGCAGCGTGCAGTCGTTTAAAAGCGCCGGGACCCACCGCCTGATTCAGCAGGGGGCCAAACTGGTGGCATCGGCGGCGGATATCCTGGAAGAGTTCCCGTATGTCTTTCCGACCGCGGCCGATTGCGGGCCCCAGGCGCAAGACGCGACCCCGCAGCGGCCCGCAGCGGGGCTTTCGGCCGAGGAGGCCAGGATCTGGCAGGCACTGGGCCCCTATCCCACCCACATCGACGATCTGGTCCGGTCGCTGGCGCTGGCCCCAGGCCAGCTCGCCGGCATGCTGCTCCAGCTGGAGCTAAAAGGCCTCGTGCGCCAGACACCGGGCAACCGTTTTGTTCGGGTTGACAAACGCTAACTGCGGGAGGGCGCCCCGCACAAGTTTGAACGGTTTAGGCGCCATCAAAAGTGAGGAATTTTACGTGACAAAACCCCTGGTTGTCGTCGAATCACCGACCAAAGTGCGCACCATCAAAAAATACCTGGGCGAGGATTTCAACGTGGCCGCCACCGTGGGCCACATCAAAGACCTGCCCAGCAAGGAAATGGGCATCGACATTGAAAACGGCTTCACCCCGCAGTACCACACCATCCCGGGCAAACAGAAAGTGATCACCGCGTTGAGGAAGGCGGCCGGTGACGCCACGGAGGTTTTTCTGGCCCCCGACCCGGACCGCGAAGGCGAGGCGATTGCCTGGCACACGGCCGAGATCCTCAAGAAAAAGGGGCGCCAGTTTCACCGCGTGCTGTTCCACGAGCTGACCCGCAACGCCATCCGGGCGGCCATGGCGGCGCCCGAACCCCTGCACCGCGACAAGTATGAAGCCCAACAGACGCGGCGGATTCTGGACCGCCTGGTGGGCTACCAGATCTCGCCCCTGCTGTGGCGCAAAGTCAAAAGCGGCCTCAGTGCAGGACGGGTCCAGTCGGTGGCCGTGCGGATTATCTGCGAGCGCGAAAAATCCATCCAGGCCTTCTTGCCGGAAGAGTACTGGTCGATCACGGCCCATGTGGCGGGCGACAGCCCCCCGCCTTTCAGCGCCAAACTGGCCAAGAAGAACGGAAAAAAGCTGACCATCCCGGATCAGGCCGCCGCCGCCGAGATCCTCGCGGAGCTGGCGGACGCCCCGCTGACGGTTTCCAAGGTTCACAAACGCACCACCCAGCGCAACCCCCTGCCGCCGTTTACCACCAGCAAGCTGCAGCAGGAGGCCATCCGCCGGCTGCGCTTCTCGGCCAAAAAGACCATGGTGGTGGCCCAGCAACTCTACGAGGGGATCGATCTGGGCCCCGGAGAGCCGGTCGGTCTGATCACCTACATGCGGACGGACTCCACCCGCATCGCCCAGGAGGCCGCCGAAGCGGCCCTCCAGTTGGTCGCCGAACGCTTTGGTGAACCTTACGCCATCGGCAAACCACGCTTCTTCAAAAATAAGAACAAAGCCCAGGACGCCCACGAGGCCATCCGCCCCACCTCGGTTTTTCGCACACCCGAGGAGGTCGCAGCGCACCTGACCCAAGACCAGCTGGCCCTCTACCGCCTGATTTGGCAGCGCTTCGTTGCCTCCCAAATGCCCGCAGCTCAGATAAACCGCAACACCGTTTCCATCGATGCCGGCCCCTTCACCTTTACCGCCACCGGCTCATCGGTCAAGTTCCCTGGCTTCATGGCGCTCTACATGTCGGTGGACGAAGAGCTCGAGAGCGAAAAGCGCAGCGACAATCTCCCCGAACTCAGCGAGGGGATGGTTCTGGAGCTGAAAAATTACGAGCCCAAGCAGCACTTCACCCAACCGCCGGCACGCTTTTCCGAGGCCTCCCTGGTCAAGGAACTCGAGGAAAACGGCATCGGCCGGCCCAGCACCTACGCCGCAATTCTGTCGACCATCCGTGAGAAAGGCTACGTATCGCTGGAGAAGGGGTATTTCCGCCCCAGCGAGTTGGGATTCATCGTCAACGATCTGCTCGTAGAAAGCTTTCCGGACGTGATCGACGTGGATTTTACCGCCAGGCTGGAGGACAGCCTCGACCGCATCGAGGCCGCGGAGCTGAACTCCCTGGAGATTCTCTCGGCGTTCTATGCCTCTTTCGAAAAAGAGCTGCACCAAGCCGCCGAGCAAATGCTGAGCGTCAAGGGGGTGGGTCTGCGGACCGAGCTGAAGTGCCCCAAGTGCGGCAAACCGCTGCACATCAAGATGGGCAAAAACGGCCACTTTCTGGCCTGCAGCGGTTACCCGGAGTGCAAGTTCACCCGGGACTATGTCCGCGATGAAAAGGGCAACCTGCAAATCATCGCGCTTGAAAACGGGGAGCCAACGGACAAAACCTGCGACAAGTGCGGCCGCCCGATGGTCATCAAACAGGGCAAGTTCGGCAAATTTCTGGCCTGCAGCGGCTACCCGGAGTGCAGCCACACCCAGTCATTGAACGCCAACGGTCCCGGCACGCCGATCGGGGTCAGATGCCCGGAGGCGGGCTGCACGGGTGAAATCCTGGAAAAGCGCTCCAAGCGGGGGAAAATCTTCTATGGCTGCAGCCGCTACCCCGACTGTAAATTCGCCACCTGGGACAAACCGGTGGCCACCCCCTGCCCCCAGTGCGGGGCCCCCTACCTTGTTGAGAAAACCACCAAAAAAAGCGGCACCCTGCGGGTCTGTCTGAGCCAGGGCTGCGGCTACAAAATGCCGCTGGATTGAGTTCCGCAGGAGGGCTGCCGGCCCAAAACCAGCGGCGGCGGCCGGCCTTGCAAGCCGCCGCCGCTGGTTTTTTTTGGCCTCTGCCCGCGGCCACCGCCGCAGCTCCTCGCCGGCCTTCAAACCGGCCCCTGGCTTACGAGCTCTTGGAAGGATAGCGCTCGATTTTGGCCGTTTTTTTCAACTCTTCCACATAGCCTTCAACCTCGCCCTGCATTTTTTCCTGCTTGAGATATGCCGCTATCTGGTCTTTGGCCTTTTCGTAGGAAATGGTCTCGGCCGGTTTTTTTTCAACGCTCTGGATCAGATGAAACCCAAACTCGGTCTCGACAACCCCGCTGACCTTTCCCGGCTCCAGCGCGAAAGCCGCCTCTTCAAAGGGCGCCACCATTTGACCGCGTCCAAAAAACCCCAGGTCCCCGCCCTTGGGAGCGGACGGTCCCTGGGAGTGCGCTATCGCCAGGGCTTCAAAGTCTTCTCCGGCCTTGACTTTTTTCTCCACCGCCTCGATGTTTTTGCGGGCTTCGGCTTTGGCGGCGTCATCGGCATCAGGCGCCACTTTGATCAGGATGTGGCGGGCATGCACCTGTTCGGGCTGCTGGAAAAAATTCGGGTTTTCCTCGTAGTAACGCTTGCCTTCGGCCTCGCTGACAACGATTTTCTGGCCTATTTTAACGTCGATCAGCTCTTCGATGGTCAACCCGCGCAGAATCTGCTGGGAGATGTCCGCCTCGGTCACCGCCATTTCCTTCAACCGTGCTTGGTAAGTGGCCTCGTCGGGAAACTGGGTCTTGATCTGGCCCAGCTGCGTCTCCACGGTTTCAGGAGCGATGCGGATCCCCTCTTTCGCGCTTTCCTGAAAAAGCAGCTCCCGGGTGATCATGCCGTCCAGAATGTTTTCCCGAATTTCCGGCAATTGCGCCTCTGTCAGCATCCGCCCCTGGGCGGCCATACGGTTGCGCGCACTGTCGAGCTCTTTGTCGACTTCCTGCCAGGTAATGGTCGTGCCGTTCACCACCGCGGCGCTGCCCTCGGGTGCAACGCCAGGCGCTTCAGCGGAAAAAAGGGGCACTGCCGAAACTGCCAGCAAAAGACCCCCCATCAGCAGCCCGGCCATCGTATTGAATGAAATCTTCATTGAAACCCTTTCTGTGTCATCGTTGACGTTTAATAGTGGATTTAGGGACTATTGATGCATACTTTCCATTAGATTAGGCCGGTCGGAACAGACTTGAATTCCGCCCTCAACCGGATATATTTACTACGCGAACCCCCAAAAAATATCAATGGGCATTTGTAATCACCACCCTCAAGAGGAGAACCACATGAACGGACTCTGGATTTTTATCGGTATTTTAGTCGTATGGGTGATTCTTCAGGCATATGTTCTGCCTCGAATGGGCATTTCCACCTGAATGAAAGACGCCTGTCAGGTGACAGGCAAACGAAAAGGAAAAACCCCGCCGCCCCCCGAGAAGCCCGGAAAATGCCCTGCCGCCTCAGGCCTCTTCCGCCGGAGGC
>JBAPYE010000615.1:0-1934 GCA_049284575.1 Desulfobacterales bacterium | reverse complement strand
GCGTATGGGTAGGCCGCTGGCCCCGGCCACCACAAAAGGAGGGGACATGGCAACCAAAAAAGCAGGCAAGCTCGAACCGATCGGCAAGAAGATCAAGAAGGTGCGGCTCGAGAAAAACATGACCCTTGAGCGGGTGGCCAACGATACCGGCTTTGCCGTGGACTACCTCAAGGACCTCGAGGCCGGCAAGTTCATGCCGCCGGTGGGGACCCTGCTGTCCCTTTCGCGGGCCCTTGGAATGGATTCGGGATTTCTGCTCCAGGAGCAGGAATCCGTGCTCAAGGATCGGGTCGAGGCATACACCAAACGCACGGAGAACTACGCCTACAAAACCCTCACCCCGGGAGCCGAGAACAAGCATCTGAAGGCCTTTCAGGTCACCATCGACCCCATGGCAGAGCACCACGGTGTGGGCTACCTGCACGAGGGTGAAGAGTTCGTCTACGTGCTGCGGGGCCGCATCGAGGTGATCGTCGGTGATAACGTCAACCTTTTAGATACCCATGACTCGCTGCATTTCAATTCCGGGATTCGCCACCAGATGCGCAATGTGGGCGAGGAAGAGGCAGAACTTTTGGTGGTGGTCTACGGGCCATAAGCCCGGGTGGGAAACCAACGGGCCGAAATGGCGGCGGCTCCTGGGTTTAGCCGCGCTGCGGTAAAGCTGGCCGAGACCCTCATATCCGCTTTCTGCGCGGTTGCGATTCTTGACCGGTCCCGGCCCCGGCAGGTCCGGCGTGCGGTGGTTCGACATGATGAAAGGGATTAGCCGATGACATTCAAACTCACCGATGAGCAGCTGATGATCCAGAGCATGGTCCGGGAGTTTTCCCGCAAGGTGCTGGCCGCCACGGCGGCCGAACGCGACCGCACCAAGGAATTTCCAGCCGAAAACCTCAAAAAAATGGGGGAGCTGGGCCTGATGGGGATGATGATTCCACCCGAGTACGGCGGGGAAGGCGCCAACGCCGTCAGCTACGTGCTGGCGCTCTCGGAGGTCGCCTACTCCTGCGCCGCCACCGCGGTGGTGATGTCCGTCCAGAACTCCATTGTCTGCGAAAGCCTCTACCGCTACGGGACCGAAGCCCAGAAACAGCAGTTCTTAGTGCCTCTGGCATCCGGAGAGATCATCGGCTCCTTTGCCCTGACCGAACCCGAGGCCGGCTCCGACCCCGTCGCGCAGGCCACCACGGCCGAGCGCGACGGCGACGCCTACATTCTAAACGGCACCAAACGGTTCATCACCTCGGGAAAAAATTCGGGGGTGACGATTGTGACCGCCAAGACCGACGAAGCCCTGCGCCACAAGGGGATCAGCGCTTTCGTGGTGGAAAAGGGAACCCCCGGGTTTATCGTGGGAGACGTGGAGGACAAGATGGGGCTGCGGGCCTCGGACACGACCGACCTGATCTTCGAAAACTGTCGGGTGCCGGCGGCCAACCTGCTGGGAAAGGAGGGCGACGGCTTCAAGATCGCCATGACCGGCCTGGACAGCGGCCGTATCGGCATCGGGGCCCAGTCGGTGGGGGTCGCCCAGGCCGCCCTGGACGCCGCGGTCAAGTACGCCAAGCAGCGCCAACAATTCGGGCAGGCCATCTCCAAATTTCAGGGGCTGCGCTGGATGATCGCCGACATGGCCACCGAAATCGAAGCCGCCCGGCAGCTGGTGCTTTCGGCCGCAGCCATGAAAGACAACGGCCAGCGCTATACCGCCCAGGCCTCGATGGCCAAGCTGTTCGCGTCCGAGATGGTCAACCGGGTGGTCGGCAAGGCCCTGCAGATGCACGGCGGCTATGGCTACACCAAGGACTACCCGGTCGAGCGCTTCTACCGCGATGCACGGGTCTTCACCATCTATGAGGGCACCTCCGAGATCCAGCGGGTGGTTATCTCCAATCTCCTTCTCAAAGACACCCGCCGCACCTGATCGGCCC
>JBAPYE010000614.1:0-6144 GCA_049284575.1 Desulfobacterales bacterium | reverse complement strand
CCACCAGCTGATGCTGGCCGGCAAGCAGACCATCGACCAGAACCAGCGCGCCGAGATCTACAAAAAGGCCCAGCAGCTGATCTACGACGAGGTGGCGACCATTTCGATCGCCCACTCCACCGTGATCTGGCCCCACACCCAAAACGTCATGAATTTCAAGCTGCACCCCACCGCATCGGTGCGCATGAAGAATGTCTGGCTGAAGTAGCCGGCGCGGCGGTGCGAGGGCCGCAGCCCCCGCACCGCCGCAGCTGCGGGGAGAGGCGCAACGCCGACTTGGGATGTTTTGCTTTGCCATCACGGTGACGGTTAGCCATGCTCGCTTACATCACCCGCCGCATTCTGATTCTGATTCCCACCCTGCTGGGGGTCTCGGTCCTGGTGTTTTTCATGCTGCACCTGACCCCCGGCGACCCCGCCGAGCTGTTGCTCGGCGAGCGCGCCACCGACAGCGCCCTGCAGGGGATCCGCGAACATCTGGGCCTGGACAAACCCCTGCACGTCCAGTACGGCATGTTCCTCAAGCGGCTGCTGAAAGGCGACCTGGGGGAGACCATCTGGACCCGCCAAAAGGTCTGGCACGAGGTCAAGGAGCGCTTTCCGGCCACCATCGAGCTGTCCATCGTGGCGCTTGCGATCAGCTGTTTTTTCGGGGTCCTTTTCGGAATCGTCTCGGCCACCCGGCAGTACTCGGTTTTCGACTATCTCAGCATGGTCGGCGCCCTGGTGGGGGTCAGCATGCCGATTTTCTGGCTGGGCCTGGTCTTCATGCTGATCTTCTCGCTGGAGTTGGGCTGGCTGCCGCTCTCCGGCCGTCTCAGCATCGGCATCGAGCTGCAGACCATCACCAACTTCTACACCCTGGACGCCGTCTTGACTCAGAACTGGGCGGCCCTCAGGGACGCCCTCTGGCACATCATCATGCCGGCCGTCACCCTGAGCACCATCCCGACGGCCATCGTGGCCCGCATGACGCGCTCCAGCATGCTGGAGGTCCTGCGCCAGGACTACATCAAGACCGCCAAGGCCAAGGGGCTCTCGGGGTTTGCGGTGACCTTCAAGCACGCCTTCCGCAACGCCCTGATCCCGGTGGTGACCACCATCGGGCTGCAGTTCGGAGTGCTGCTGGGCGGCGCCATCCTGACCGAGACGATCTTCGCCTGGCCCGGCGTGGGCAAGTGGATGTATGATGCCGTGATGCAGCGCGACTATATGGTCATCCAGGGCGGCACGCTGTTTATCGCCGCCATTTTCGTGGTCATCAACCTGATGGTCGATGTGCTCTACGCCGTCATCAACCCGCGCATCAGCGTCAAATAAGCCCCCGGATGCCATGACCGCCGACACCTCTCTGAATGCCGCCGACAGCCGCCACCCCCTGCGCGATCAGCTGGAGCAGCTGTGGCGCAACAAGACCGCCGTGGCCGGGCTGGTGATCGTCGTCGTCTTCTTTCTGACGGCGCTCTTTGCGCCCTTCCTGAGCCCCCACGACCCGATCGCGACCTCGCTTTACGATCAGCTCAAGCCGCCAGTGTGGCACGCCACCGGCACCTGGAAAAACATCCTCGGCACCGACGACCTGGGCCGCGACATCCTCTCGCGGCTGATCTACGGGGCGCGCGTCTCGCTGCTGGTGGCGGTCTCCAGCGTGGGCCTGGCCTTTGTGGTGGGCACCCTGCTGGGGTCGATCGCCGGCTTCTACCGGGGCTTTCGGGACGGGGTGATCATGCGCGTCATGGACATCATCCTGGCCTTTCCCTACATCCTGCTGGCCATCGTGGTGGTGGCCTACCTGGGGCCCAGCCTGCGCAACGCCATGATCGCCATCGGCATCACCTACGTCCCGCGCTTTGCCCGCATCGTGCGCGGCAGCGTTCTGGAGGAGTGCGGCAAGGACTACGTGACCGCAGCGCGGGCCGTGGGCGCCAAGGACTGGCGGATCATCCTGGTCGCGATTCTGCCCAACTGCCTGGGGCCGCTGATCGTCCAGACTACCCTGAGCTTCGCCTCGGCCATCCTGGACGCCGCCGCCCTGAGCTTTCTGGGCCTGGGCGCCCAGCCGCCGACGCCGGAATGGGGGGCCATGATCGCCAACAGCCGCTCTCTGATCCTGCGGGCCTCGTGGGTCATGACCTTTCCGGGGATCGCGATCCTGCTGGCCGTGCTGGGGTTCAACCTTTTCGGCGACGGTCTGCGGGATGCGCTGGACCCCCGCCTGCGAGACTGACCATGGCGCCGCCCAACCTCCTGGAAATACGGAACCTGCAAACCCATTTCTTCGTCCGCGGCAAAGTCGCCAAGGCCATCGACGACGTCAGCCTGGCCATCGCGCCGGGCCAGACCCTGGGGCTGGTGGGCGAGTCGGGCTGCGGCAAGAGCGTCACCGCGCATGCCATCATCGGGCTGATCCCGGTGCCGCCCGGCCGGATCGTCGGCGGCCAGATCCTGTTTGAAGGCACCGACCTGCTGCGCCTCTCGCAGAGGCGCATGCGCAGAATCCGGGGCAACCGCATCTCGATGATCTTCCAGGAGCCGATGACCTCGCTCAACCCGGTCTTCACGGTGGGCGAGCAGGTGGCAGAGGTGATCCGTCTGCACCAGGGCCTTGGCCGCAGCGACGCCATGGCGCGGGTGGCGGAGATGTTTCAGCTGGTGGGCATCCCGGCGGCCACCAGCCGCCTGCGGGAATACCCCCACCAGATGAGCGGCGGCATGCGCCAGCGGGTGATGATCGCCATGGCGCTGGCCTGCAACCCCCGGTTGATGATCGCCGATGAGCCCACCACGGCGCTGGACGTCACCATCCAGGCCCAGATCCTGGACCTGATGAACCGGCTCAAAAGCGAAACCGGGGCCTCGATTCTCTTCATCACCCACGACCTGGGGGTCATCGCCGAGATGGCCCAGCACGTGGCGGTCATGTATGCCGGCAAGATCGTGGAATACACGGATGTCGAAACCCTTTTCGCCAGCCCCAGACACCCCTACACCATCGGCCTGATGCGCTCGATCCCGGTGGTCGGCGGCCGCAGCCGGGGGCGGCGCCTGAGCACCATCCCGGGAACGGTGCCCTCGCTTTTCAACCTGCCCCCGGGCTGCCTGTTCAGCGACCGCTGCCCGGAGATCTTCGCCGACTGCCGCCGGGTGGCGCCGCAGTTGGTCCCGGTGGGGCCCAACCACATTGCACGGTGCCTGAAATATGTCTGATCCGCCTGCCAGCCCGGAGATCCTCCTCCAGGCCCGACATATCGTCAAACACTTCCCCATCAAGGGCGGCGTGTTCATGAAGCAGGTCGGGGCGGTCAGGGCCGTGGACGACGTCAGCCTCTCCATCTACAAGGGGGAGACCGTCGGCCTGGTGGGGGAATCGGGCTGCGGCAAGACCACCTTCGGACGGGTCATCCTGCGCCTGGAGGAGCCCACCGCCGGTGAGCTCTTTTTCGAAGGCGAAAATCTGCTGGCCTTCGGGCGGGCCAGGATGCGCCGGATGCGCCGCGAGATGCAGATCATCTTCCAGGACCCGTTCTCCTCCCTCAACCCCCGCAAAACCGTGGCCCAGATCATCGGCGAGCCCCTGCTGATCCACGGCCTGGGAAGCCGCCGGGAGCGCGAGGCGCGCGTGCTCGAGCTGCTGGAAACCGTCGGCCTGCGCCGGGAGCAGATGCGCCGCTACCCGCACCAGTTCTCCGGCGGCCAGCGCCAGCGCATCGGGGTCGCCCGGGCCCTGGCGCTCAATCCCAAGCTGATCGTCTGCGACGAGGCGGTCTCCGCCCTGGACGTCTCCATTCAGGCCCAGGTGATCAACCTGCTGGAGGACCTGCAGGAGCGCTTCGGGCTCACCTACCTGTTCATCTCCCACGACCTCGGGGTGGTCGAGCACGTCAGCGACCGGGTGGCCGTCATGTACCTCGGCCAGATCGTGGAGCTGGCCGGCAGCGAAACCCTCTACCGCCAGCCCCTGCACCCTTACACCCAGGCGCTGCTCTCGGCGGTGCCGATGCCCGACCCGACCCTCAAGGGGGAGCGCATCATCCTGAGGGGCGATGTCCCCAGCCCCATCGACCCGCCCCCGGGGTGCCGCTTTCACACCCGCTGCCTCTTTGCCAAGGAGGTCTGCCGCAAACGGGTGCCGTCCTTCCGCGAGGTGGCCGACGGCCACCGGGTGGCCTGCTTCTTCGCCGGGTCGGTCGGCATCCGGAGCCAATAAAGCGGCGCTGCTCAGCTGCCGGGAGCATCAACCGGCTCAGCGGGTTATAAGCGAAGAGCGACTGCCCGCAAACAGCCCAAAATGAACCCAGAGGCCCGGCACCGAATTTCGGACCCCCCCGGGCTTTGCCCAAACTGGAGGCCAAAGATGGATTTTTTCTTTCAACCCCAAGGCATCGCCCTGATCGGCGCCACCCCCAACCCGCTCAAGGGCGGAAACGCCATTTTACGCAACCTGCTCAAGGGCTTCACGGGCGCGATCTACCCGGTCAATCCCCGCTACGAGACCATCGAGGGCGTCCGCTGCTGGCCTTCGGTGGATGGGCTGCCCGACCCGCTCGACCTGGCGATCGTGTTCGTGCCCGCGCCGCATGTGCCGGACATCATCCGCCGCTGCGCGGCACGCGGCATCCGCGGGGTGATGATCGAGTCCAGCGGCTTTGCCGAAGCCGGCCCCCAGGGCGCGGCGCGCCAGGCCGAGCTGGCGGCCATCGTTCGTGAAACCGGGATCCGTCTGTGGGGCCCCAACTGCATGGGGCTGGTAGACGCCCAGGCCGGGTACGTGTTCTCGTTCGTCTCGCCGGCCATCTGGGACGAGGGCCTGATCCCGGGCAAGGTCTCCCTGGTGGTCCAGAGCGGACTGCTCTCGGGCGGCTTTTTGATCGACCTGGCGACCCACGGCACCGCCGGGGTCAGCAAGGTCTGCTCGGTGGGCAACAAGGTGGACGTCAACGAGTGCGATCTTTTGGCCTATCTGCTGGCCGACCCGGCCACCGAGGCGGTCGGCCTCTACCTCGAGGCGATCCCCGAGGGCCGCCGCTTCCTGGAGCTCTGCCGCCGCAGCGCAAAGCCGATCGTGGTCCTCAAGGGCGGCAAAAGCCCCGGCGGGGCCGCGGCCGCCAGGAGCCACACGGCCAGCATGGCCGGCAACGGGGCGGTGGTCTCCGGCGCCCTGGCCCAGGTGGGGGTGGTGGAGGCCGCGGGCTTCAAGCAGATGATGGACTTCTGCCGCACCCTGGCGGAATACCCCCGGATGCCGGCGACGGTCAGGGGCCATGTGGCGATCCTGACATACAGCGGCGGCTCTGGGATCGTGTCCGCCGACGGTCTGGACGCCCTCGGGGTGCCGCTGGCGCGCCTGGCGGACGACACCCTGGCGGCGATCAAGAAAGTGTTTCCCGACTGGATGCCGGTCTCCAACCCGGTGGACCTCTGGCCGGCAGTGGAGCAAAACGGCGCCCAGAAGGTCTTCAGCGCCGCCGCCCATGCCGCCCTGGCCGACCCCGGGGTGGAGGCGCTCTTCATCCACGCCTTTGCCGGCGGCTTCGCCCTGGAAGTCGACCTGACCGCGATCGCGGCCGACGCACGCCGGCGCGGCAAGCCCGTGATCTGCTGGCTGCTGGGCGCGCGCGAGCCCTCGCGCCGCTTCCAGGTGACCGCCCAGGCCCTGGGCATCCCGGTCCTGCGTGAAATTCCGCGCGCCGTGGAATGCATCAAGACGATCTTCACCCCCCGCGCCGTGAGCATCCCGCCGCCGGCCGCCCCCCCCCTACCGGCATCGGTTGCGGCCCGCCTGGGGAGCGCGTGCGGCGCCCTGGACGAACACCGCTCCAAAACGATCCTGGCGGACTGCGGCATCCCGGTGGTCGCCGAGCGCCTGGTCGCCACCCCGGCGGCGGCCATGGCGGCGGCCGACAAGTGGGGCTACCCGGTGGTGCTCAAGGGGCTTCTGCCCGGCGCGGTCCACAAGACCGAGCAGGGGCTGGTGCGTCTGGGAATCGCCTCGGCGGCGGCCCTCGAAGCCGCCTTCCGCGACCTGGATGCGGCCATGGAGGGTAAGGGCGAGATCCTGCTGCAGCAGATGGCGCACGGCGGGCCGGAGCTGATCGCCGGCGCGCTGCGCGACCCGCAGTTCGGCCCCTGCGTGATGTGCGGCCT
>JBAPYE010000613.1:0-13134 GCA_049284575.1 Desulfobacterales bacterium | reverse complement strand
GGGACATTACGCACATTGAAACCGAAAAGGGGAAGTCCCCGCTGGCGCTCGGGATTCGCGACAGCAGCCTCGAAGTCAAGATCGCTTTCAAATCCGGGGATGAGGGGGAAACGGTTTCCCTTAAGTTTCCTGATTGATGATGACCTTCGATGACCTGCAGGCGGCGATGGGCGGGCACCTGGGACGCAAAGCTTTTGGAGCCGTCGCCGTTTTTGCACCGCAGGCCTGATGAAGGCTTTTTCACCATACAACATCGCGCCCGGGGCGGGGACCCCCGGGCTTTTTTATTAGCGTTAAATCCCCTTTTTTTATTGCCCGGCTGCTGCTGTACAAGCCCTCTTGTGGGCCCAAAACGCGGCCTTGGGCGATAACGCCGGCTGCTGGTCTGCCGCGCCGCGCCAGTGCGCGGGCCGACGGTCAGACCCGGTAGGAGGAGTCGATGCTTAGGATTTTTCGGGACGATATCGCTGACCCGATTCGTTTTGTCGTGACCTTGGAGCTCGTTCCCGGGACCGAATCCCGGGGTCGCAGTGTGGACACCGTCATGGGCATTGCCAGGGATGCCTTTGCTGACGGCCGGATTTCGGCGGTTTCGATTACGGACAACCCCGGCGGCAATCCGTCCCTCAGCCCGGACGTTTTAGGGTACCAGATATTCAGCCTGGGCATGGATGTCATCGTCCACTTTACCTGCCGGGACATGAACCGGGTGGGAATGGAGAGCCGTGCCCTGCAGCTGGCCATGATGGGAATCAAGAACATTCTGGCGCTCACCGGTGATTATTCCGGAAAAGGCTTCGGCGGTCAGGGAACCCCGGTCTTTGACCTGGATTCCGTTAACCTGACCTGCATGCTCTCCATGCTAAGCGAGCGCAACCAGGCCTCCGGCGACCCTGAAGAGTATTTTGTCGGCTGTGCCGTTTCTCCCTTTAAGCAGACGGAGGGGGAAACCTATGCGCAATACGCCAAAATGTGCAAAAAGGTGGGGGCCGGTGCCCAGTTCCTGATCACCCAGCTGGGCTATGATGCTCGGAAGTTTGCCGAGTTGCTGCGCGTCCAGGAACGCTATCGCATCGCCTGCCCGACCCTCGCGTCCCTTTACGTGCTCTCACCGGGAACCGCTCGGATCATGCATCAGGGGCGCGTGCCGGGCGCCGTGGTGACCGCTCGTCTGCTGGAGGCCGTGAGGGCCGAATGGGAAGACAAAACCGCGGGACGGCGCGCGGCCGTCGAGAGGGCCGCACGGCTGGGGGTGGTTTTAAAGGGCTTGGGCTACCGGGGAATTCATATCGGCGGCATTCACCGGCGGTTTGCGACAGTGGCGGCCATTCTCGACCGGATGACGGCCCTTGAAGGCCGCTGGCAGGAGTTTTTACCCGAATTCGATTACCCGCTCTCGAAGGGCTTTTATGTTTACAACCGCCCGGCACCCGACCACCCATCGGTTGCCGAACCGCTGGGGGCGGCAAGCCACCTGCCGGTAATCGACAAAGTCCTGTTCCATTGTCTGGCGAGGCTGCACCGCGTGTTGTTTAACCTTGACGCACCTTGGACGGGGGCGATGACGGCGGTCTGCCGGCAGCTGGATCGTCGGCGTATCGGCCGTCTGCTGATGCACCTGACCGAAGACCCCATTAAAAAGGTTTTTTTGGGTTGCCAGCGCTGCGGGGATTGCGGTATTCAACACGTGGCGTTTCTGTGTCCTGAATCCCAATGCCCCAAACACACCCGCAACGGGGCGTGCGGCGGCAGTCAAGGCGGCATGTGCGAGGTGCGTCCGGAACGCCGGTGCGTCTGGTATCGGGCCTTCAACCGCTGGGTCTCGGTCGGGCAGGCCCATCGCATGGCCAGCGAGTGCGTGCCTCCCCGCATGTGGGAGCTGAACCGCACCTCCTCCTGGCTCAATTTTTATTTGGGCCGCGACCATCAGAGTGCCTCGCTGGAGATCAGCCGGTTCTGCTCCGCGGCGACCTGCCGGCTGCCCGGCGACCTGGCCCCTGAAGGGCCGGCCTGAGTGACCGTGGCACTGAACATGGTCGCCTTCGACATTTGAAAAGATTACTGGGCCCTCAAGATGAAAAACCATCGGGCGTAATCGGAAGACGCCGCATTCCGTCACGACCTCTCAGCGGGCCGGGTAGGGTGATATTTTTGGGCGTTTTTTAAGGATCTTTTCGTCCAGTGATCGCAGCACACAGTCTTTCAGGCGTTTGGAACGGGAGTTGATGGCCATGCAGCTGTATTTGAAATTTCGTTCCAGCAGGTCCGGGCAGTTCCTGAAATTGGTTTTTAGCTTGAGGCCGTTGGAGGTCATTTTGCGCAGCAGATCGATTTCCTTGCCGACAACGCTGTTGTGTCCGGTGCGCACGGCGTCTAAAAATGTTTTACGGTTTTTGCGGCCGGGGGTGTAAGTGACAACCCGGCCCATGTGGTACAGCGTGTGGCCATCGCTGCCGCCGGTGATGGCTTTGTTGAGGTTGAAACCCAGCAAGGCGCAGCGCAGATTCCATTTGTTGAGGTTTTCCGAGTTGATCACCTCAACGCCGTCGACCAGATCCAGGAGGTGCTGGCGCCGCTCGGGGGGAAACTGGAGGTTGCAGATCCCGGTATAGACGGCACAGTAAGGATGGGGAAAGATGATCACGGTTTTAAACGCGCGGGCGCGTTGGATGATCTCCTCCATGCACAGGCTGATGGCGCTCATCACTTCCGGACCCATGAAGGGCTGGACGTCCCGGGCGTAGAAGCGCTTCAGGCTTTTGATATCGTAAAAATAGATCAGCAGATGGGTGCCTTCACGCGAGGTTATCTCGATGCCCGGGATGGTGAGCAGGTTCCAATAGCGGCTGATTTCGACGGCGCCTTGGATGGCGTTATGGTCGGTGATGGCAACCCCGATACCGAGTTTCTGGGCCCGTTCGGCAACTGCCGCCACGCTGTTGAGGCCGTCGGAATATCGGGTGTGGAAGTGCATGTCCACCACCGTGGCGGTCTGGGTTAAGGCTGTCAGATTGGGTTTTTCGAACTGGATGCGGTTTAGGGGGATCACGATACGATTTCTCTTTTGAGATGACGGTTATCTGCCACCGGTTATCACAGACCATCAGGTGAGCCCGGTAAAAGAGGCCACCCCGGCGGTCACACCGGAAAGGATCACAACAGGCGAGGAAAAATGGACGTTTCGCGATGGGCCCGGTGTTTGCGGCGAGCCTCTTTGACGCTGGGTGTCCGCGGCACAGGCGGCGCCCGGGGAAGGGTGGGCCTGAGCTAAACCCGGCATAGCTTAGGGGAAGCCTGCCGGGTTGTAAAGGTTAATTTTTGTGAAGCGCCCCTGCTGTAGCGGCATTGGTCAAGGCCGATCGCCATTCATCTTCGACAGGCATCCGCTGCAACTTTAGAGGGCCAGCCGGGTGAAACGGCGAACGGCTATTTTCTTTACACACTGAAAGGAGAAAACACGATGACATGGGTTCTGTTGGGCATCAGCCTGGTCTGGATCGCGTCCGGGGTTTGCCTGGTCCTTTACACCACCGCCTGCCGCAAAGTGTTGGCCGCCCTGCTGGAAAACATGAATGCCCAGATTCTCGGCGCGCTGGCCCTGGTGGTCGGCGTGTTGTTGCTGCTGGCGGCCACCGCCAGCCGGAATTTCTGGTTCGTGGTGCTCCTGGCTGGTTTGGCAGCGGCCAAGGGCGTGCTGCTCTTCATCAACCCGCGCGGGTTTTTTGCGAAGATCCGGCGATGGTATCTGAAGGAGGCCGACGATCAAACCTACCGGATGGCGGGCATTATTCTGCTGGTGCTGGGCACGGCTGTGTTTTCATGGATCAAGTGACCCTGCTGCCTGCCTGTCGGGGTGGATTTTAGGGTGGCGCGGCAGGCGGCAACCGGCGCAGGACCTGCCGACCACGGTTTGCGGCCTTTAGGCCCACAGTTGCCGGAGCATGAAATAGGCCAGCGGCAGAAAAATCGCCGGCAGCATATTCCCCACCCTTATCCGTCTGATTTCCAGTATGTTAATTCCGATCGCGATGATCAGCAGGCCCCCGACGGCCGTCATCTGTCTGATGGTTTCCGGCACCAGGAATTCTCTCATGAAGGATGCTGTCAGGGTGATCAGACCCTGGTAGAGAAATACAGCCGCAGCCGAGAAGATGACGCCGATGCCCAAGGTGGAGGCAAAAATGATGGCGGTGATGCCGTCGAGGACGGATTTGGCAAAAAGGGTTTGGTGATTTCCGGAAAGTCCGCTTTCCAGGGCGCCCACGATGGCCATCGAGCCGACGCAGAAAAGCAGGCTGGCCGTCACGAACCCGCGGGCGATGCCGTCGCCTGCCACCGCAAAGCGCCGCTGCAGCCATTGCCCGAGCCGCTCCAGGCGCGCCTCGATTTTGAGTCCCTCCCCGAGAACGGCGCCGATCGCCAGGCTGAGAATTATCAGAAGAAAATTTTCGCCTTTTAGTGCGCCCTTGAAACCAATCAGGATCACGGCCAGACCAATGGCCTGCATCACGGTCTGGTTGTAAGCCTGCGGGATCCCCCCCCTGAAGAGAAGGCCGATGAGGCTGCCGGCGACGATGGCTATCGCGTTGACGACGGTTCCAAACACAAACGCCTCCCGCATGTTTGGGGCCGGCTCTGCAAAAGGGATGAGCGGGGGATCCGGAGAAGGTAAAACAGAAAAAGAACGGGAAGCCCCCGCCCCTTTGAACCCTTGTGCGATCAGGCCGCGTCCTGGATCAGCATGGTGGCCGGGTCCAGAAACAGCTTCGGGGTATTGTCCCCGGGATTGCCGCCCTTGAGCGCCTGGATATAAACCCCGTCGTTCTGGGGCTGAAGCTGAATGGCAACTTCGAAAAGGCTCGCAACCGGGCTGAATACGGGGGGGAGCCCATCGGGGGCCGGTTTTTCATGGCGATGGGTGCGCACCGAAAACCAGGTGAGATAGTTGTTGGTGCGGGTCAGCGTTTTCAGTTCGGCCAAAGACTCGAAAACCGTCCCGTCGAAAGGATACCCGTCAAACAGGACCATCTGCGGCATGAAAATGTCCTGTTCGGTCAGGTCTGCGATGCGTTCCTCCAATTTGGCGACGCTGAAGTCCTCGGCATTGAAGGTCATGATAAACCGGTAGGGCAAAATCGCATCCCAGAGTTGGTCCATCTGGCTGACCTTGTAATGGGTGGCGATATTTCGAAAAACCTCCTCATACCACAAACAGACCTTTTTCACGGGGTCGCGCAGGCTGATGTGTAAAACATTGCGGCCGCGGAGCAGACTGTTGAGGGCCAATTGGACCAGCAGGGCCGTTTTGCCGACACCGGCGCGGGCCAGCACCGCACCGAATCCGCCCGGCGGCAGGATGTCGTCGCTTTCGTGGCCCATCAGGCGCAGGGGGTTGCGAAGGATTAGATCCCTTTTCAACATGTTGAAGTTCCTTTCCTTTATGAAGATAACCTCACCCCGGTCCGCAAAAACGACTCGCGGCCCGGGGGGCGCTTCGGTGTCGCAGCCGCGATAAATTCCGAAACCGTCCATCTTCGGTTACGCGACGTGCTTCTTGTTTTCGGCGGCCTTTTTTACCAGCTCTTCCGTGATTGATTGCGGCACCTGGCGGTAGGTCGAGAATTCCATCGTAAACTGGGCCTTGCCCTGGGTGGAGGATCTCAGAACAGTGGAATAACCGAACATTTCCGAAAGCGGCACCTGGGCCTCGATCACGCACATCGGACCTTCGTCCTGGGCACCGACGATCATCCCGCGGCGTTGGTTGAGAGATCCCATGACGCCTCCCTGGAACTCGGTGGGGCTTTCCACTACCACTTTCATGATGGGCTCGAGGATTACCGGTTGCGCTTTGCCGTAGGCCTCGAGAAAAGCCCCCCGGGCCGCTGCCTGGAAGGCCATTTCGGAGGAGTCCACCGAGTGGGAGGCCCCGTCGTTGATGACGACCTTGACACCGGTTACCGGAAATTCCATCTTGGGGCCCTTGACCATGCACCCTCTGAAGCCTTTTTCACAGGCAGGAATGAACTGGGTGGGGATGGAACCGCCGGTCACCATGTTCTCGAAAACGAAATCCTCGTCCGCGAACGGTTCGATGTAGCCGGCGATCCGGCCGTACTGGCCGGAACCGCCGGTTTGCTTTTTGTGGGTGTAGTTGAAGTCGGCCCGCCGGGTGATGGTTTCGCGGTACGCCACCCGCGGCTGGCCGGTAGTGACCTCGGCATTATACTCGCGCCGCATGCGCTCCACATAGACATCCAGATGAAGTTCACCCATGCCCTCGATAATGGTTTCATTGGTTTCTTCGTCCACGAACGCCCGAAAGGTGGGGTCTTCCTTGCTGAAGCGGTTCAGCGCCTTGGACATGTTGATCTGGCTCTTGTTGTCCTTGGGTACAATGGCCAGCGAGATGACCGGGTTGGGCACGAACATCGACGTCATCGACAGGTTCAGGCCGGGCGCGCTAAAGGTGTCCCCGGAGGCGCAGTCAACGCCGAAAAGGGCGCCGATGTAACCCGCCGGAATGGTCTCGATGTCCTCCATCTGGTTGGCATGCATCCTGACCAGCCGACCGATCTTGAGCTTCTTGCCGGTGCGCGCATTCACCACGCTCGACCCCTTGGCCAGCAGGCCCTGATAAACGCGAATGTAGGTCAGCTGACCGTATTGACCGTCCTCCAGTTTGAAGGCCAGGGCCACCACGGGGTCGTTGGGGTTGTTGCTCAACGTCACCGGGGTCTCGTCCTTTTCCGTGTTGAGGGCCTCGTTTTGAACGTCCATCGGGCAGGGCAGATACTGATTGACGGCGTCCAGCAGCGGCTGAACGGCCTTGTTCTTGTAAGCGGATCCCATGAAAACCGGCGTAATTTCGCGGGTCTGGACCCCCTTGCGGACGGCGGCGCTGAGAAGCGCGGGGGTGACCGCCTCTTCCAGGGCGGCTTCCATCAGTTCATCGGAGAACATGGAGGCGGCATCCACTAAAACCTCCCGGCTTTCCCGAGCCTGCTCCCGCAGGTGTGCCGGGATCTCCTCGGTGCGCACGGTCTCGCCGTTGGGGCCGTCGAAATACAGCGCTTTCATCTCGATCAGGTCCACGACCCCCTTGAGGTCGGCTTCCAGGCCGATGGGCAGCTGCATCGCCACGGCATTGTGGCCGAGCTTTTCGCGCAGCTGTTTGATGACGCGCGTGGGATTGGCTCCGCTGCGGTCGCATTTGTTGACAAACGCGATGCACGGCACCTTGTAGCGCTTCATCTGCTGGTCGACCGTGATGGATTGGGACTGCACACCGCCCACCGCGCAGAGCACCAGGATGGCACCGTCGAGGACCCGCAGGGAGCGTTCAACCTCGATGGTGAAATCCACGTGGCCCGGCGTGTCGATGATGTTGATTTCATGGCCCCGCCACTTGCAATAGGTGGCGGCCGAGGCAATCGTGATGCCCCGCTCCTTTTCCAGCTCCATGGAATCCATGGTGGCGCCGACGCCGTCCTTGCCCTTCACGTCGTGAATGGTGTGAATGCGGTTGGTGTAAAAAAGAATCCGCTCGGTCAAGGTGGTCTTACCCGAGTCGATATGGGCACTGATGCCGATGTTTCTAACTTTGTGGGTTTCGGTATTCATTTTGGTATCCTCTGTGCGTGGAACTCTCTCCTGTTGAACATGCGTGATTCAATAAAAAAAACCCCCCATTTGGAGGCCATGACCAGATGGGGGCGAAGCATTCGCGCCATTATTAAATTTTAAATAACGCCAATATGTATTGCTTATGATGGTGTTTGTCAATTATTTTTTTATATTTTGTGGATTCAACTTGTCTGTCGGACCATCCTGGGGTATGGGAATCGCCGTGCCCTGAACCTTTCGGCCGCCGTCCAGGCGGATCACGGAAACCCAACCGATGCCCAACCCTGATCCGAAAAAGCGAGCACCGCGCACCAAAACCCTCCGCGCCGGTGTGCACGCTGCCTGGCCCATCTGTTTAGGGTACATCCCCATTGGGCTGGCGTTTGGGGTGTTGGCTCAAAAGGCCGGCCTTTCGCCGCTGGCGGTCGCCCTGATGTCGGTCCTGGTGTTCGCCGGCAGTTCGCAATTTATCGCCGTCTCCATGATTGCCCACGGGGCGGCGCCGGCGGCGATCATCATGACCACCTTGATGGTCAACCTGCGTCACCTGCTGATGAGCTCTTCCCTCTCGATTTTTCTAAAAACCGTTTCGAGAAAAAAGCTCTCTCTTTTTGCCTACGGGGTTACCGACGAGAGCTTCGCGGTCAACCACGCCCTGTTCAGCAGCGGTGACTGGGGGGTCAATCGCGCCCTGGTGCTCAATTATTCCGCCAACCTGACCTGGGTGATCAGTACGGTTGCCGGGGGGGTCTGTGGTCAGTTCATCCCGGCCGGCTTCTTGGGGATCGATTATGCTCTGATCGCCATGTTCATCTGTCTGCTGGTTTTTCAACTCAAAGGCCGTCTGTATGTCCTCACGGCGATTTTTGCCGGCGGCCTTGCGGTTGTGCTGGCCTTGCTGGTACCGGGGAAGGCCTATATCGTGGTGGCCTCGATCGTTGCGGCCACCCTTGGTGTGATCTGCAAACGGCGGTTTTCTCTATAATGGAGACCTCTTTTTTGACCCTTGTCGTCGGGATGGGGCTGGTCACCTTTATTCCCCGCTGGCTGCCGCTGGCGCTTCTCGCCCGCCGCAGGCTGCCCACCTGGTTTGTCGAATGGCTGGATCTCATCCCGGCCGCCATTCTGAGTGCCCTGCTGGCTCCCGCCTTGGTCATCAACGAAAGCTCCCGCCATTTAGACCTGTTCAGGAGTGAGCTTTGGGTGGCGGTTCCCACCATTCTCGTTGCCCTTAAAACAAAATCCCTCGGGGCAACCGTGCTCGCGGGGATGTTGCTTTTCTGGATCGTCGGTCTGCTGACCGGATAGTCAGGGCCTCGGCGCCAACTACCGGTCTGCTGCCAAGCATCGGCACCCCTGGGGGGGACCATCGGCACTTAAGTTTCGCGCTCGGTCCGACGATGCCAATGGATGACTTGCGCTCGAGTGAAACGGCACGGGCTACCGGGGCGGTCGGCTTAACCAGGAAATGGGGGCGGGGCAGACGGATGAAGATCGAAAAATGGGTTGCGGAGCTGTCACTGAAAAACAGAACGCTGTATTACCGGTTGAACATCATTTTCGCGCTGTTTTTCATATTCCCCATTTTCGGGCTCATCCTCTTCGGTTGGAAATATCAACTGCTCACCGATCGCCTCATACCGGTCTTTTTTCTCGGATTGATGGTGTTTTTTTTCTCCGGTTTTACCCTTCTCAGACGCCTGTTTGACCAGATCAGCCAGATTTCGGACAATATCTCCGCCAAGATTACCCGCAATTTCCCCGCCGAACGATTCCAGAAGGATGCCGATGAGCTGCACGCCATCATGAGGTCCTTCAACGCCATTGAGGCGCAACTGCGCAAAGCCTCCGGCCAGCTCGACAAGCGCTCCTCCGATATTTCCATCCTGCGGGAATTGGCGGAACTCTGTCACGCGACCTTTGACCCTGAAGAAGTTCTCTACGTGACCCTGGAGCGCTCGTTGCTGCTCGCCCGCGCGGATGTCGGATCGATCCTGATTCTGGATCGTCCCGAGCGCAGAAGCTTTACGGTAAAAGCCTCCATCGGTCTGGAGGAGTTCGTCAAACTCGAGGATAAAATCGACTTTGAAACCAGTGTCGCCAAGTATGCGGTGATCAACAAGGCACCCCTGATCGTCGAGGACATCGAGAAGGATCGGCGTTTCGGTCGCGTAAACCGGCCCCAGTACGGCACCAAATCATTTGTCTGCATGCCCATCAAAACCGGCAAGGACATCGTCGGGGTACTTACGATCTCGCGCCGGGCCACGGGCGGTCAATTTACGGCCGAGGATGTCGAGGCGCTGACGCCCCTGCTCAGCAATGCCGCCTTTACCTATGAAAACCTGTGGTTGCTGGGTAAAAACGATCGTCAGGGGCGGCTTCTGGAATCGGTCAATTCCGCCCTCAAGGTCATCAATTCCAGCTTCAAAGGCTCGGAGTTGCTGCATGCGGTGTTGAATGAATTCCACAACGTGGTGGCCTACGACATGGCCGTGGTGCTCCTGAAGGATGCCAAACAACCCGGTTTCGTTCGGGTTTCCGATTGCCTGGCGTTCGGTACGGCTGCGACGCTGGTTAAAAATACGCCGTATGCGGCTGACGGGTCAATGGTGGACCGGGTCATCAAGCACGAGAGCGTCGGGCGCATCGATGCCGTCGACACCCTGTCCCACCCGGTCGATCTGGAGCTCTTCGGGACCCAAGGCCGGGGCGCCTGTCTACTGATGCCCATCCGACTCAGCGGGGCGGTCGGCGGCGTGTTGGCCCTATGCGCCGAAGATGCACAAACATTTGACGACGTCGCTCCGATCCTTGACCTTATGGCCAAATCAACAGCCGTGGCGATTGAAAAAACCACGCTGTCCGAGGCCGTCACCCGGCGCGACCGCGAGTTGGAATCCATTCGGCAGTTGGGCAGTTCGCTGGCGTCCTCGACCTTCGACATCAACCAGGTGCTCAAGTACACCATGGACATGATCGCCGTCATCATGGACGCCGAGGCGGGTTCGATGTTTCTGGTCCAAAGCGACGACACCCTGTCCTTTGCGGCGGCCTTCAACGCGGATGTCGAGGCCCTCAAAAACATCCGGCTCAAACTGGGGCAGGGGATCGCCGGCTACGTCGCCGCGCGCGGCGAGGCGATCATGGTCAACAATGTGCAGGCCTCGCAGCATTTCTTTCCCGAAGTGGACCGCTTAACCGGCTTCAGCACCCGCTCGGCCCTCTGCGTGCCGATGATATCCCAGGGCAAGATCCTGGGTGTCCTGGAAGTGCTCAACAAGAAAAGCGGCGACTTCGATGCCAATGACGAAGATTTGCTGCAGTCTGTGGCCTCTTCGGTCAGCATCGCGATCGAAAATGCCCGGCTATACCGTGAAACGGTCTCCATGGCGGAGCACGAGCGGGGCATTCGCAACATGTTTCAAAAGTTCGTGCCCAAGGAAATCGTGGATCAGATCATCCACGGATCGGAAACCGGCAAGACCGAAATCGAAGAATTCCGGACCCTGACCCTGCTCAATATCGACCTGAGGGGATTCTCGCGGCTGACCCGTAAAATCGGCCCCCAGAAAACCGTTTCGCTGCTCAACGGCTTTTTTTCCATCATGGGCGCCATCGTCTTCAAACACAACGGGATTGTCGATAAGTATCTGGGAGACGGTTTTCTGGCCCTTTTTGGGGCGCCGCTGTCCAGCACCCTGGATGCCGACAATGCCGTGGCGGCGGCCCTGGAAATGAAAAACGAGGTTCAGCGGCTTAATCAGCATTTCGTCAAGGAACTTGTGGCCAAGGTCGACATCGGGATCAGTCTGCACACCGGTGAGGTGGTGGTGGGCAACATCGGTTTTGATATGAAAATGGATTACACTGTCATCGGCGACCCGGTAAATGCGGTTTTCCGGTTGCAGGAACTGACCAAGACGCATCCCAACGGGATCTTGATCAGCGAAAGCACCCGGCGCGCATCCCGCTCTCAGCTGGAGGTGCGCGAAATCCGGGTGCCCGAAGACGTCGATCCGATCCTGAAGGACCTTCAGTTGTTTGAGCTGGTGGGGCAGAAAAAGGCGTCCTGAGGCGAGGCCGCTGCGGCCCTCGGCCATCCAGTGCGGACCGATCAAGGCGGCCGCCCCGTGCTTTTGCGGCGATGGCGTTTGGCGAGTGGTCGGTGACGCAACAGAACGTAGGTGGCGCCTGCACCCCCGTCACAGGACCGGGCGCTGGCAAAGGCGATCACCCATTTTCGCCACGGGCCGCTGCTCAGCCAGCGTCTGACCGCACGCTTTAAAACCGGCCGGCCGGGCGAGGAGAGTCCCCGGCCGTGGACCACCAAGACCCCCCGTAACCCGCTGCGAACCGCCGTCTGCATGAACGCTTCAAAGGCCTCGGCCGCTTGGGCGGCCGTCAGACCGTGCAGATCGATAAAGTGCTGAATGGCAAAATCCCCACGGTGCAGCCGTTGGGTGATTTCCGGGTGAACGCAGGCGCCGATGCCTTCCATGTATTCCGGTGTTCGCGAAACCGCATAACCTTTTCCGCTGCGCACCAGTTCCTCCAACGCCGCCACCCCCTCGGCCTCGAAGGCCAAGTCCTTGTCGCCCGGTTGAGGGTTCACGGGCGGCTGCGCGTCCTTTCGCAAATTGGATCTGAGCGGGGTAACCCCCGCCATGGCCGCTAAAAAAAGCTCCCGGTCGCTCAGCTGTTTTCCTTCGGCAGCCTTAAGGGCCTTTTTGACCTCGGGTGGGGGGGGAAGGCTTGATCGGGGTGTATTGGGAAGTGTAATGGCTTTCTCCGTAATCAACGCCTTTAAGCCCTCAAATGGTCTGTTCCCCTCTTTGCCTCTGAAAGCTGCCATGGTAGACTCCTTGCTGCCCCGCCGGCTTGGCCGGCTTCAGCCACCCCAAAATAACAGCGCGTTCAAATCGGGTCAATCCGCCGCAGAGAATTCGCCGCTGCCGGGGCCTGAAGTGCAGCGGCGGCTTGCGGGCGGGTCGCCCGGCCGGGGCGAGGAGCGACCCGCGGAGGCGGGTGTTGCAAAAAAAAGGCGAGTGTGGTTTTAGGCAGTCTAGATAAATCGTCCGCAACCGCCGCCTGCAGGGTGCAACAGCGGGCAGAATTCAGCGTCGCCAGACGTCAGTGCTCCAGGGAGGACCCCAATGGATTTGAAAGCCTGTTGCCCCGCCAAGGTGGTCAGCGCCGAGGAGGCAATTTCCAAAATAAACCGCGGCAGCCGCGTCTTCATTGGCACCGGTTGCGGTGAGCCCCAGCATCTGATCCGCACCATGGTCAACGATCCTCACATGCAGGATATCATGGTCTACCAGATGCTGTCATCAACCCTCGCGCGCTATGTGGGCGAGGAAAATTTCCACCGCCGCTTTTCGTTGAAACTTTTTTTTATCAGCGCTCAGATGCGCAAAGCGGCGTTCGAGGGCAAGATCGACTATGTTCCCACCTACCTCTCCCAGATCCCGGCGCTCTTTGAAACCCATCGCATCGGCCTGGATG
>JBAPYE010000612.1:0-2378 GCA_049284575.1 Desulfobacterales bacterium | reverse complement strand
CGGCCGCAGCCGGCTCCGATCGGAAGCGCCTTCGGCGATTGGTTTTGACAATTACTTGAAACCATTGTAAGAAACGGCGCGCAGGGCTGATTGTAAACGCCGGTGAACCGGGGCTCTGGGGCTGGGGAGGGAGTCAAACGCCTGAATCCGGCTTCGAAAAAAAAACCAGCGACGGCACGCAGCGTTTTGGCGGAGCCGTTCTAAACTGAATCCAATGGAAACCTACCAAGACCTCAAGCAAGAATTGCTGGCGATCACCCGCACCGCACGGGACCTGCTGAATACCGGCGCGCGGGTCCCGGGAATCGCCCCGCAGGTGTTTGCGGAGTGGGAGCAGACCACCGCGGACATCCGCACCCGGCTGAGCGATGAAATCCTGCGGGTGGCGGTGGTGGGCCCCATCAAGTCGGGCAAAAGCACGTTTGTCAACGCGCTCTTCGGCGGCGACTACCTCAAGCGCGGGGCAGGCGTGGTGACCTCGATCGTCACCCGCATCCGCGCCGGACAGCGCCTGCGGGCCACCTTGACCTTCAAGACCTGGGGTGCGGTCAACGCCGATATCGCCCAGGCCCTGGCCATGATCCCCGACCTGGAAAGCCTTTCGGCCGAAAGCGGCCCCTTCGATCTTCGCCGCCGGCGGGATCGCGCCGCCCTCGGCGAGGCCCTGGGCGCCCTGGGAAGCGAGCAGGCGATCACCAACGACACCCGCAACGTCAATTTCGTCGTGCTCTCCAGCTACCTCAAGGGCTACGAGCGGGTGGCGGAGATTCTGGGGGCCGAAACCGTCACCCGGGTGTTTGAAGGCGAGCGCTTCGCCGCCCACCGCGATTTCGTCGGCGACGAGGCCCTGGCCGGCTACCTCAGCGACGTGCAGTTGGAGATCGACACGCGGGAGTTTGACGAGGCCGTCGAGTTTGCCGACTGCCAGGGCAGCGACGCCCCCAACCCCCTGCACCTGGCCATGATCCAGGACTATCTGCTGCTCACGCACCTCATCATCTACGTCATCAGCAGCCGCACCGGCCTGCGCCAGGCGGACATCAAGTTTCTTTCCATCATCCGCCGAATGGGCATCCTGGAGAACATCGTGTTCGTGGTCAACTGCGACTTCAATGAACACGACACCCCGGAAAACCTCGAGGGCCTGGTCCGCAAGACCCGCGAGGAGCTGGCGCTGCTCAAACCCGACCCCGAGGTGTTCACCTTTTCGGCCCTATACACCCTCTTCAAGGCCCAGGCCGCGGCGCTGCCCGAAAAAGACCGTTTGCGGCTGGCGCAGTGGCAGGCCGAGGCCGGCTTTACCGGCCCCTCCGACGCCCAGACCGCTGCGTTTAAGCGCCACATCCAGGAAAAGTTCTCGCACCAGCGCTACAGCCTGATGCTTCAAAACGAACTGGAGCGGCTGGCGGTGGTGGGCGTGGGGCTCAAAAACCGGATCGAGCTCACCCGCGACCTGCTGGGTCGCGACGCCCAGAGTGCCGCCGAAGTCATCGAAAAAATCGGCCTCAACCGCGAGCAGATGAACCGCGTGGCGGGTCTGATCCGATCCACCCTGGACGGGGCGGTGCAAAAGATCAAGGCCGAGCTGCGAAACGACGTGGATCATCTGCTCGATGTCGGCTCCGGTCCGGTGGTCAAGGGAATCGTCGGGTTCATCCGTAAATACGACCTGGGCGACACCGGGCGCTATTTGGAGGCCCTCAAAAAGACGGGCTTCAATCCGGTGCTCACCACGGTCTTCCAGGAATTCAAGCAGTCGCTGGACGGGTACATGGCCGAGGCCGTCAACCCCGAGATCATCCGGTTTGTGCGCGCCCTGGAGGTCAAGATCCGCAGCACCCTGGAATCGGTGTCCGGCCCCTATGACGTCATGGTCCAGGACGCCCTGCGGGAATACAGCCAGGCCATGGGCGGCTTCGGGATCCAGCTGGATCTGGCCGCCGGCAAACGGGTAGAGCTGACCGCGCTGGACGCCGTCAAGAAGCGTGCCGGATTGAGCCTGCCGCCCGCCGTGGTGGGCATTCCCTACAGCGCCAAACTCAAGACCGAGGCCACCTTGCGCCTGGGGCTTTACCGCGTGATCCGCCTGGCGCGGCGGCTGCTGCGAAGGCCGCTGCGCGGCGAAGGCCACGAGCAGATCCGGGCGCTCGCAGACGGTCTGCTGCGTCTCAAGCGCGAGACCGAGGCGGTGATCCGCTTCCACTTCAAGGATTACCGCGAAAATCTCAAGTACCAGTACCTCTTCAAGTTGGTGGACGCTCTGGCCGGCGACCTCTACACCCTCCTGATGAACCGCTTCCAGGCCTACACGGCCGATGCCGCCGGGCTGGCCGAGCTGATCGGCAGCAAACAGAGCGACAAGCAGACGGCCCTGGAGC
>JBAPYE010000611.1:0-1781 GCA_049284575.1 Desulfobacterales bacterium | reverse complement strand
CGACAACCCACGCCAGGCTGCGGTTGGCGGCCTGCCAGGCTGCTGGGCTGCCCCACGGGGGCAGCGGCGGCCCGGCGGTGAACGCCGGATCGGACGCGCGACACATGCCAAACTCCCTCTTCTCACGACGCTTTCCGGACCGCACGGAACGCTGCAGGCATCGCGGCCGCGCCGAGACTCTCCCCGCATATCACAGGCGACAGCGGCAAGCCAGGGCCAGATTGCAATTGACAGGCGACGCGTCGGCGAATAGAGCTGGGTCGAGAACCGCCGCTGCGGCGGCTCGTCACCTGTCAACCCTTCAGCCGGAGGGGGAAAGGAGATGGCATGTCGGAGATTCGAATGACAGCGGAACTGCGCACGGATTATGATGCGGAGCTAACCGGCCTGCCCGCCGAACGGTGGGGGGAGGCCGCCTTCAAGGTGGGGCAAGAGGAAATCGTCCTGGAGGTCAGCGTGGAAAAAAACGTGATCGTGGCCATCATGGCCGGGGAGGACGCGGTTTGGAAAGGCACCCTGGCGGGTCTCAAAATGCTGCTGCGGGGCGAAATCGCCGGTCGCTAAACGTTCCCCGAGGTCAGAGAGCATCGGCGAGAGCTGTTTCCAAGTGCGAAATGCCGTCGCGCAGATCCCGTTGGGACCCGCACCGGCTGCACTCAGGGTTTTTTCCCGAGAACCCGCAGGATCTCATCTCCGAAAACCTGCTTCTGCCAGTTCTTCAGATCCGGCAGGCGGTCAAGCTCCGCCGGGCTGCGGGGGTTGCTGACCGCAAGCGCCATTATGAGGGTGTTGTTGCACAGCAGCCCCGGTGAAAGGCCGAGGGCGCTGCCCCGCTTTTCGCGCCAGCGCTTGAGGGCGTCGGCCCGGTGGGTCACCTCGGGGCCGACCCCCGCTGTCCGGGTGCGGGGATAGCGCGGCAGACGGCTTTCGGGCAGCGCCGAGGCTTCGGCCACTGCCGCAAGCACCGCCTTGGCCAGCATCTTGACCTGTTTGGGGCTCAAGGCCCCCGCGGCGTTGAGCGCCTCCAGGCTGCGCGGCCGGGCCTGGGCCAGCTTCATGACCGCCGCATTGGACAGTACCTTGAATGGCGGCCGGTCTTTCTGGGCGGCCAAAGTCTGCCGCATCTGCAGCAGCGCTTCGAGCACGGCCAGGGTGCCGCGATCCAGCCGCCCGGCACCCTTGAAGCGCAGGAACAACGGCTGCGCGTTATTCTCGGGCGCTCGCACCTGGGTGAGCAGGGCGCACTCCTCCTCAACCCACGGCAGGCGCCCCGCCGCTTTCAGCTCGGCGGTCAGGGCCGCGGCCAGGGGCAGCAGCAGGCTGACATCCGCCGCGGCGTAGGCCAGCATCTCCGGCGGCAGCGGCCGCTGGGACCAGTCGCGCTTCTGGTATTTCTTTTCCAGCGCAACCCCGAAGCGCGCCTGCAGCACGGCGTTGAGCCCCGACTGCCGCTCCCCCAGAAACCGGCAGGCCAGTTCGGTATCGAAGAGGGTCTGAATTTCAATCCCAAAATCCCGGTACAAGGAGCGGACATCATAGTCCGCGCCGTGAAGAACCTTTTGAATGACCGGGTTTCCGAAGAAGCGCTTGAGCGCATCGAGGTCCGGGACGGCCAGCGGGTCGATGACATATTTCTCCCGACCGTCGGTCAGCTGCACGAGACAAACTTTTTCTCGGAAGTGAAACATCGAGTCGGCTTCGAGGTCAACCGCCAGAGAGGGGGCCCCCTGTAGGCGGCCCGCCAGTTCGACCAGCTGTGCGGGGGTGGTGATCAGATGGAT
>JBAPYE010000610.1:0-16722 GCA_049284575.1 Desulfobacterales bacterium | reverse complement strand
AGACCTCGAACTGGCTTTCGATGTTTTCCAGGTCATCCGGGAAGCGCAGGCTGTAGCCTACGGCGATAGCCTCGAAACCAGCCGCCAGGGGATCGGCATCCAAGCGGCCGGTGTCCGCCGCGTTGATCACTTTGGCCATGCGCAAAAGCGCCGCGTCCGTCAGTTGGTAATCCTCGATGATTGCGTCAAAGGTGCAGCGGTCGTCCCGGTGGTGCAGCTCGGCTCCCTCGGTGTCAAAAGGGATGGAGCCGGTCTTTTCGGCGATTTCCATCACCTTGCTCTTCGGCACGAAGAGAAACTCGGCGTCCGAGTCGACGAATCGGGCGATAAGCCAGGGGCAGGCCACGCGGTCGACGTGAACGTGGGATCGGGTAATCCATTTCATGGGGCGACTCCTATTTTTTCTTGGCACCAAAATAGACCAGGTTCTTGTCAATCAGGACCTGAACATCGTCGATCATGTGGCCAAACTTGCCGTTCAGGTCGTCGGCCAGGTGCTGGACATACTCCCGGGCCGCCTCCTCGCCATATTTCTCCTTGAACATCTGGAACGTATCAGGAATTTTGGTGATGTCGTGGCGGTCCTCCTTGTGCGCGGGGTCGTCGACCCATTCATGGATTTCCCGATAAGGCTGTCCCGTCCGCTGTTTGCTGATCTGGGCGTGTTTTTCTATCGATGGCATGGTTGCTCCGCTTTTAAATATTAACGTTCCTTGTTTTTGATCCGGTCGAGGGTCACTCTCGTTTCTGCCCCTGATAATAGGCGTACAGATTGTCAAAAAGCTTGAAGCCTTCCGTCATGCGCTGATTGTCGTCCGTCTGCATGGCTACCAGGCCGGTTAGCAGGGCGTTGAACCCGACGGTCTCGCGGCGACCGAATTTTTCTTCCTTCAAATCGATGTCGTGAACGACCTCGGCCATGGGAACTAAGCCGTGGTCTTGCAGCCGCAGTTTCTGGATCATCACCTCGAAAGTGCAGCGATCTCCTTCGTGGGTGTATTCGCCATCGAACATGTCGAAGCGGATTTCGTTAGGTTTGGGGGCGTAGCGGGGGCCGGCCACAAACTTGAAGACCGCAGCCCGGTCCACGAAGCGCCGGATCAGCCATCCGCAGGCGATGCGGTCGACGAAGAGGTTTTTGCGGGTCACCCAGGTCTTCCCCATAAGGTCGCCGAGTGCCGCTGCGTCAATAGTCTCCGCGGCCGGTGAATCGGACACCTGGTTCGTCAGTTCCCTGATCAGCAGTTCCGCGGTGTTGTGTTCCGGGGCCTTAAAGAAATCGATAGCCCCAATCTCGTCCAGACGGCGCTGCAATTTGGATAGTTGTACCGATCCCTTCGTGACCGGGTCGCGGGGGTCGATGCCTCCGGTGGACCAATCGGCCAGCAGGGTGTTTGCCTCCTGTATCAGCTTGTCATAGTCCGCCTTGCGCGCGTTCTGGAAAAGGGTCCTGATCTGCTCGTCGCTCAGCCCTTTAACAAACCGCGCCTCCGAAACGGAACCGTCCCCGCCGCCCTCCACGATCTCCTTGAGAATCCAGTTCAAATCCTCCCGTGACGGGTCGGAGAGAGGCATCACGTATACCGATTGTTTGATGGCCACCGCTCCCACCTGCTGCAGCCGCCGCCAGATTTTAACCCGCAGGGCATTGGGCTTGGGGGGGATCTGGTGGATTAGCAGAAGCCATCTTTGGGTATTTTCAGGTGTCACGGAAGACTCCAGTTCAGTTGTTCAACACATTGTAACAGTAGTTACATATTGTCAAGCGGGATCAGAAAATAAACGGACAATTTTATCATGTCCAAGGTCACCGAACCGATTATCCTGGAGTTTTCAATGATTTTCTGGCAAGACTCTGACCAGCCTTGACAACTGCTGCATGAACTAATTCAAGGCCATTAAGGCGGGGTTTAATGAATAGCTGACTTCATTTTTGATGTGAGAAAGAATCGTTATGTGGACGAGTAAAGAATAGATCCTTAAAACTGAATCTATTAACTCTTACCAAAGTTACAGCTTTCTTGCCATCGAATTTAAGTATCAGGGATCACGCCGAATTTGCATTTAGCAACTGGATATCATGGGCTCACCTTGGGTGCTATGCACAACTTATAAACCTTAACGATCTCACTAAAACTCCCGCAGCCCAATCGATAGTCATTATCCGCGCTTCCCTTTAGGAACTCACCTTCCAGGCTATGGCCGATCCAAAGGTTGACAACAATCAATTTCATATTATCGTTTGCGCATATGGTAAACAATGGCCAAAAAATGCCGATGCAGACACAAAAAAAAATCCGCTCAACAAATGATACGCAGCCTTGCAACGTGCTGCACGCAGGCACTGTACAGAACGTATCCAAGCAGATGCCTGCGGAATTCGTTTTGGAAGACCTCGCAGGATTTTTCAAACTGTTCTCCGATAAAACTCGGATTGGTATCCTGTGGGCCCTGAGTTTATCCGAGATGTGCGTATGCGATTTGGCCTTGTTGCTGAAAATGAAACAACCCGCCATATCCCAGCATCTAAAATATTTGCGGCAAACGCGCATTGTCCGAACACGCCGAGAAGGTAAAGTGATCTTCTATTCCCTGGACGACGACCATATCCGTACCGTGTTGAACACCGGCCTGCAACACCTTGACGAACCCGTTGGAATCATTGAGGCGCTCCGATGACGACCGCATATCAAATCAGAGGGCTGGATTGCGCGGCCTGCGGGGCCAAGATCGAAAAGGCGGTCAGCCAACTCCCCGGTGTGTCACACGCCGTGGTTGATTTTGCCAATCTGCGGCTCCATCTGGACACCGCCGACGTCGAACTGGTGCGCAGCGAGATCAAGCGTATCGATCCTGCAGTCGACCTGCTAATCCCCAGTGATAAAGAGGATACCGTTCAAGGCCGGGAAGAACGATCCCACCCGAAACGCGAGATCGGCATTATCATCGTTGCGCTGGTGCTGTTCGCTGTGCATGCAGCAATCGAAGAACGATTGCATGCATCCGGTCGGTGGGTGGTCGATTACGGTCTTGCCCTGGCCGCATACTTCCTGGCCGGCATCAACATCTATATCAACGCCTTCAAGACCATCCGCCGCGGCGACTGGTTCGACGAGAACGTGTTGATGGTGGTGGCCACGGTCGGCGCGATCGCGATCCACAGCCTGTCTGAAGCGGTCGGTGTAATGATCTTTTTCAAGACCGGAGAATTTCTGCAAAACCTGGCCGTGGGACGTTCCCGCCGGTCGATCAAGGCACTGTTGGCCTCCAAACCTAATCGAGCCAACCTGGAAACGGCCGATGGCCTCCGTCAGGTACCGCCCGAAGAAGTGCAGGTCGGAGAGACGATCGTGGTTCGGCCGGGAGAGAAAGTCCCTCTCGACGGAGATGTGCTGGAGGGCCGATCCAGCCTGGATGGGTCGGCGTTGACCGGCGAGTCGGTTCCGCAGAACATGCGTGTCGGCGACCGCGTCCTGGCGGGAATGATCAATCTGTCCGCCGTACTCAAGCTTAAGGTGGTTAAACCATTCAACGAGTCCTCAATCGCCAAGGTTCTTGAACTTGTCGAGAATGCCTCGGCCCGCAAAGCGGCTACAGAAAAGTTCATCACCACGTTCGCCCGGTGGTATACGCCGATCGTGGTGGGCATTGCTGCCGGAATTGCCTTTCTACCGCCATTGGTCTTTGCCGATGCAACATTCGCCACATGGATTTACCGCGCCTTGGTGGTGCTGGTGATTTCATGTCCCTGTGCGCTGGTGATCAGCATTCCTTTGGGGTATTTCGGTGGTGTGGGCCGCGCTTCCCGCCAAGGCATCCTCGTCAAGGGATCCAACTTTCTGGATGCCTTGTCCAAGGTTGAAACGGTGGTATTTGACAAAACCGGTACCTTGACTCGCGGTGACTTTGCCGTGCAAAGAGTGGTTCCTCTCAATGGTTTTAACGAACAACGGCTGTTACGATTGGCCATGCTGGCCGAGTTGCACGCCAGTCACCCGATCGGAAAAGCCATTATTGCCAAGGGCCAGGAAATGGGCTTGTCGGTGGACAGCGCATCGGTGTCCCAGCATGAAGACCTGCCGGGAAGAGGCGTGCGTGCGCGGGTCGATGGGCATGAAATTCTGGTGGGCAGTGACGGATTGCTGCATCATCGACAGATGGCCCACGAGGCCTGCAACCTGGAAGGGACCGCCGCGCATGTTGTCGTCGATGGTAAATACGCCGGGCATATCCTTATCGGTGATTCGGTTAAGCCCGACGCCAGACAGGCGATTGCGCAATTACGAACCATCGGTGTCACACGCATCGAAATGCTCACCGGTGATAATCGCTGTGCGGCGGAAGCGGTGGCCGGGACTCTGGGCGTGGATGGCTTCCATGCGGAACTGCTTCCCGAAGACAAGGTCCGCCTGCTCGAAGATATTCAATCATCGACTAACCATGGTGGCAAGGTCGCCTTTGTCGGTGATGGAATCAACGATGCGCCCGTCATTGCCCGCGCCGATGTGGGGGTGGCCATGGGCGGCCTTGGCACGGACGCCGCAATCGAGACGGCAGATGTGGTGCTGATGACCGATTCGCCGTTGAAAATGGTCGAAGCGGTGGAGATCGCCCGAAAAACCAGGACCATCGTCTGGCAGAATATCGTCATGGCACTTTCCATCAAGATTGTGTTCGTAGTTCTCGGTACCATGGGGATGGCCTCCATGTGGGAGGCGGTCTTCGCCGATATGGGTGTGGCGCTCGCCGCGATCGTCAATTCGACGCGGGTGCTGCGGGGCAGGCTTGGGCCGGCAAGTCACTATTTCCGGATCGGTGGTGGCCGTGTGTCGCATTCAGGCCAAAAAACACAATAGAATCAACACACCGAAAAGCATGCAGTGCTAATAAAAATTCAGACATCGTGCCGTGAGATATCCGGCAGGGAAAGCTTTTGAATGAACTACCTTAGGGGGATACGAGCTGGTATTTATGAATCGTGGAATTCTCTTTGAATGGGAATTTGTTGTGATGTGGATGAGTAAAGGATAGATTCCAAAAACTGAAGCTATTTGAGCATGCCAAACCTACATATAGCTTGATAATATCTTCAACTAACTGAAATTTCATATACTTTATGGCTATCTCAATCCTATCCTTTATGAGACCTAAATATAAATGTCAGCAAACGGAAACCCTGTCTCCGTCCATAAACCCAACTTTTCTTTCCCAACCCGAAAATTCTGCCTACTCTTCATCTGAGCCCAAAATCCCAAATTCAATTTTGCATTTCAGCCAAAACCGGTTCTGCAGTTCCGTCTCATTCCACAAGCCCGACCTTTCGCTGTCAAAATCAACCTGAATTGCCTTTGAAATCAAGTAAACTTCATTTACAAGTCAGATGCGTTTCTGAACTATTGCGATTGTGCTAATGGTAGCTCGCAAACCGAACAATCAATTCATTATGGCGGACTCCAAAATATTGTGCCTGCCTTTTTCAGTTTGAGTGATTGTTACGAACCGAATATCACGCCACAAAAACGGTTCTATTTCAATAAATTTGGCAAGGATGTTACTTCTTAGATCTTGTACACATGGGTATATACGATGCGGTGAGTCGTCATTAATTGCAGATAGAAAAATATATTCCCTTAAGCTATGTAGGCTAAAAAAAGGAGAGGTAGCTTTGTCGGTTAGAATTAGCTCGGATAGTTCGGAACCAACCTTGATTTAAACAGATTGGTTAAGGGATTAAGTCCTGCCGAAAATATATTATTGAACATTTAAATACAGTAGCCTTCATGCCAGTACCTGCCATTCACGATCAATTGTAATCATAACAGGTGCGGCGCGACGTGTTTATATGAATGTTCTTCTTCGCTGTTGTGGGGAGTCAGTTGCAGGCGGCTCGACTGCACAAGCCGTCTGCCGATAATTCTGGAAGCATCCGGGCCAGGATGAAATCGCAGAGTCCCTCGATGTCATCCGGCGAATACCTGGGAACGCCCCAGTCCATATTGGCATCGCTGACGACTGCAACCAGATGACGGTCACCCTTGCATGCCGGTGGTTTTCCGATTTCAGGGCGAAAGACCTCGATCTTCGGTAATGGAGCCCGCTTGAATCCTTCCACCAGAACGATGTCCATGTCGGCCATCAGCGGCAGCAGTTCCAGCGGTTGGTGGTCATGCTTCACATCCATGACCATGCCGATCTGTTTGGGCGAGGTCACGATGGTTACCCCGGCGCCTGCCTGTTTGTGGCGCCAGCTGTCCTTTCCCGGCCGGTCCATGTCGAAACCGTGAACGTCGTGCTTGATGGTTCCCAGCCGCAGGCCGCGGCGTCTCAGGGCCGCGACCAGCGCGACCATCAGGGTGGTTTTGCCGGAACCGGAAAAACCGGCGATGCACAGAACCGGCGGCGTTTTTTCACCGCAACCGTGATCATTCTTCTTAGGCGCGACGATCTTCATGCTCATTCTCCGACGGCATCGAGGCCGCAAGCGAGCGTTATTTTCCGGCGCCGTCGGTTCCGCGGGCGGCGCCAGGGGTGATTTACGGTGCCGCCGTGTTCACCTTCGGCCCTTGTTCACGACGGCGTTTCTGCGGCGGCCACCGATTCAACCGCTTCGACGGTGTCGCCCGGTTTGACGGTACCGCCGCTCAAAATCCGAACGAAGATGCCTTCCCGCGGCATCACGCAGTCGCCCACTTGGTGAAAAATGGCGCAGCGGCTGTGGCACTCTTTGCCGATCTGGGTCACTTCCGCCAGAACCCGGTCGCCCAACCTGAGGCGCCGTCCCACCGGCAGCTGCCACAGCACAATGCCTTCTGTGGTGATGTTCTCGGCGAAATCCCCTGGAGTGACTTCCAGTCCCTTGGCCCGGATCTTTTCGATGCTCTCCACGGCCAGCAAGCTCACTTGGCGATGCCAGTCGCCGGCATGGGCATCGCCTTCGAGACCGAAGTTTTCGATCAGCCGGCCGGCGGCGATGTTTTTCTTTTTCACGCCTTTGCGGTCGCTGATCGAAACGGCCACCACCCGCCCGATCGACTCTTTATTTTCGATCATTCGATTCGCTCCCAGTTCTGCTCTTCCGCCCGAAAGCCGAATCCTTGCTTGTCTTGCGAGCTTCCGCTGCAGGCGCACGGCTGTTGTATCGGTCTAATCAGATCCCTTTGCCGAAAGGACAATGCGGATAGCTGCACGCCGGGCAGTCCTTGCACAACCCGCCGTGGCCGAGAAACGCCAACTCCTTCCTGCCGATGCGCTCCCCGGCCAGGATGCGCGGCAGCACCAGGTCCAGCACGGTGATGCGATGGTGCAATCCGCAAGCCGGAACCCCCAGCAGGGGCACCTCGCCGATATAAGCCGTCAGGAACATGGCCCCGGGCAGCACCGCCGCCCCGTAGGACACTTCCGCGGCGCCGGCCTTGCGGATCGCCTTGCGGGTGACGTCGTCCGGATCGACGCTCATGCCGCCGCTGAGCAGCAACAGGTCGCAGCCGTTGTCCAGGTGACGGCGAATGGCGTCTGCGATCAAGTTTTCGTCGTCCGGCGCAAAGGACAGGCCGGCCACCTCGGAACCCAGTTCGGTCACCTTGCGGCTAAGGGTCGGAGCGAACTTGTCTTCGATCAGGCCATGGTAGACCTCGCTGCCGGTAATCACCAGGCCCGCCCTGGCCTTGCGCAGCGATTTTACCGCGACCACGCCGCCGTTTTGTCTTGCGATGGCGGCCGCCCGTTCGATGGGTGCCCGTTTCATGACCAGCGGGATGGCGCGGGTGGCGGCCACCAGCTCACCCTTTTTCACCAGGGTGTGGCTGTGAAGCGTGGCGCACATGACCTCCTCGACCATGTTGAAGGCGGCCAGAGCAGCCGCGTCGATCGAAAGCAGGCCGTCGAGCGCCGCGTGCAGGCCGATCTTGCCTTCCCGGGGATTGTTTTCCCAGGCGACGCCTGCGCCCGCGAGACCGCCGGCCAGGATCGCGGCGGCCTCGTTTTCATGCACGTCGTCTTCTGCCAGGTCGATGAGGTAGAGGTGGTTTTTACCGAGTTTCTGCAGACGGCAGATATCGTCGTTGCAGACCTTGTGCCCCTTGCGGAAGGCCGGGCCCTTGAACTCGCCGGGGCGTATTTCCGTGATGTCATGGGCCAGATTCGTTCCGATGGCGTCTTCTACCTTTATCTTCTTCAGCACGGTCGCCCCTCCTTTTTTACGAGCGGTGGTTTCGCGATTTACCGTTTAACTCAATGAATGTGCATGAGTTTGCACATCCGCTGTCCGCCGGGTTCTGCCGCAGGGGTGTCTTCCACCGGCGGGGTCCAGTTCATGTCGGGCCAGGCCACTTCCCGGGGATGGCTGAAATAGCAGTCAGCGGTGCAGGGTTTGCAGAGGATGCGCCCGTCTGCGACCGCTTCGCGCCGGTCGCGCACGATCTGGCCGCAGCGGCTGCAGACCACCTTGCGACGGGTGGGGCCCGGCAGATCGCACTCGTGCAGCTTCACCCGAACTTTTTGGACGCGAAACAGCACGCTGTCGGGCATGCGTTTGTAGGCGGCCAGCTGCCGGGCGGACTTTCCCTCGATCTCCGGGGCGTAGACGGCGGCCAGGCTGCGGGCCTCCTCGGTGGAAAGCACGCGATAGGCTTTGCCGGTCTCCAGGTTGACGAATGTGGCGGCCATGATGCCGTAATCCATGAACTTGAGGCTGCGGCGGCCCAGCTTCACGCCGGTGACGTGCGCGACCGCATCGGCGGAGCAGCGGTCCATTTCCACGTAGACCAGCAGCTTTTTGATCTGGTCGCGCCGGGTGGGCTCGTCCAGCCCGATCAGGCGGCAGCCCAGCATGGCCATGCGCACGCCCACCACCTGGCCCGGGCACAGGTGGCCGTGGGCCTGTGAAGACTGGTCGAGCAGGGTTTCAAAAGCTTGCATGCGGAGTCCTTTTTTGGCGGTGGTCTGAACAGCCTGCAGCCACCAATTTGGGTTTTACGAAAATTCCTGTGACGCGGGCACGGCACCGACCGGCAGGTCTGGCAGAACTTCCAGTTCTTCGGCTACAAAAAACCGCGCCACTTCCGCCAGGTGCCCGTAAAAACGATTCCGGGCATGGGCCGTGATCCTGGCGCTGAAGGCGGGCATCCAGGCCCCCGGGTGATTTTCCAAAAATAGTCGTTGATGCCGGACAATTTTCGACAGCTGCCTGTAATCGGCGGCATCGATGGCCTCCAGCTCCTTTACGACGAGCACGTGCATGAACTCGAGTTCTGCACAGATATGATCCGGCGCCTCCTTGAAGTCCGGCGACAGATCCAGCCCAAACTCGCGATAATACCGCTGCACGGCGACGGTCGTATCGCCCATCAGCTGGCGGTTATTTTCCAGATACACCGAACCGTAAGGTGGAGCGGGCACTGTGAACGGACCCACGAAAAGGCCGGCATGATCGACTTTTAGAGAGCACGAGTCCGAGTGCTCGAAATAGCTGCGTGTGAGCCGGGATGCTGCTTCGAGCGCTGCGGAATCCAACCGGCCGAGTGCCGATTCAAGTTCTTCAAGCACTCCGGGCAGCTCGGGCCCCGGCGGCCGGAACAAATCGGCCAGGCGCCTGTAGACGACGGATCGGGCATTTTCCTGATAGAGCATAATTTCATCAGTCTGCATGGATCACCAACCTCCCTGATATTCATGATCGAACGGATTGGGTGATGGGGCCCCCGATTGCCGGATAATCATGCGGCGATCGAGGGCCCTTCGGATCAGTGTTCGGGGGCCGCCTCGAGCCTTAAATGGCGCTCCCCCAGGGTGTAGATCAGAAACATGACGGAAAAACCCGCCAGCGCCACAAACACTTCGTAAACCGTCGGTATGTAGCTGACAAATTCCGGGCGGCCTTCCGCCATTTGGCCCAGAGGCCGGATCACGCCGCTCAGAACGAACTCCAGCCGACCGGCAAACATGCCCAGCAGCACCAGGAAACTGGCGGTGATCTTGCCCCAGGCGGATTTGCGGATTTCCGGCAGCAGCATCAACAGGGTGGGAGCGGCCAGTCCCAGCCACAGTTCGATATGATAGGGAGTGGAGCCGATCATGTGTTTGAAGGCGCGAAATTCTTCCGCAGTGGATGAAATCCCGCCAATGATGGTCCGCCAGATGAACAGAATCATCACCACACCGGCCACCACGCCCATGATCTTGGCCAGCTCATGATAGAGAGCGGCGGCTTTCTCCGATTCGGCCCGGCCCCGCAAGCGCTCGGAAACCAGGCTGAACAGCAGCAGTGCGGCGATGCCGGAGGCAAAACCGGTGAGCGGGAAGTAAACGGAAAAAAAGGAAGCATTCAGAGTCGGGCGTGCATCGGTCATGCCCATGAGCCAGCCCAGGGTGGTGGATGTGCCGATGGCGATCAGGAAAACCACAATCCCAAGAGCCCTGCTGACCTTGGCGGTGTGGATGCGCCAGAAGGCAAGCAAAAGGACCACAAAGTAGACATGGTAGAGCACGGCCAGCCACCAAAGCGGGGACGCCGGGTTGGGGGAAAGAAAGATGTAGATGACCTGCAAGGGTGAGCCGATGTGCAGGATGAGACACACGAAGGAGCCCAGCAGGACCGCGATCTCGAGGTAGATCGTGCGCTTCTCGATAATGTCGTAACGGTGAATGCCGAACACGACGGGGATCGAGGACACAAAAGCCAGGCCGGCGCTGGTCAGGCTGAAAAAGATGTAGGTTGACAACGGCAGGGTCCAGACCAGCACATCGGTTTTGGCATATAGGGTAAAGCCAACCGTATACACACGATAGGCTGTGAACAGGCCTGCGAGGATGCCGAGGCCGAGAAGGCCGTACCAAATTTTCGATTTCATTATGCCGCTCCTTTCGTTCTCGGATAATTGGCCGCACTGAAATCCCGAATGTAAAACACGGCCGGATCGGTGCCCAGCGACTCTTTCAGCCGATACGGCCTGAATTTACCCAGCAGCTGATTGACGTTGCTTTCAGGATCTTCGAGGTCTCCGAATATGCGTGCATCGGCGGGACAGGCTTCGACACAATTGGGCAGCAACCCTTCCCTGACGCGGTGCTCGCAAAAGGTGCATTTTTCCACGATGCCTTTCGGTCGGATATCGGGGGTCTTTGAACTGTTCTTGGGGTTGTAGTAGGGGGTCCCCTTGCCGCCGGCAGCTCGAACCATTTCTGCCGGCGACGAGGTTGCCCCCTTTATCAGGAACCGATCATCTTTCCAGAACTGATGGTTGTCTTTCCAGTTGAAATAGATCACCCCGTAGGGGCAGTTGATCATGCAGTAGCGGCAGCCGATGCACTTTTTGGGATCATGCATGGTGATACCGTTTTCGATTTTGTGCATGGCCAGGGTGGGACAGCCTCGCACGCAGGGTGCATTGGTGCAGTGATTGCAAAGAGTCGGCAGGTAATGAAAACGGACATTCGGGAAAACACCGGAAGTTTCGGTGATCTTGTGGGACCAGTATACTCCCTCGGACACATTGTTTTCGGCCCTGCAGGCAATGCTGCAGGAGCCGCAGCCGACGCATCGTTGACGGTCGATGACCATGGCATATCTGGGCATTTTTCTTCTCCTTAAACTTTTTCGATTTTGATCCGCGTGACACCGTAGTATGCGGAGCTGCCGCTCAAGGCTTCATACTGGGCCGGGATGATGTCGTTGTTGTTCCCGCCCCTGGGCTCTTTTCCGAACACTTTCGACGCCAGCCGGCCGTACGCCCAATGCCCCTGACCGTAGCACTTGGCCACGGTTCCGGGACGGACCCCCTCCCAGAGATTGGCTGTGCAGATCAGGCTGCCCGTGGGGGAGGTCAACCGGATGCGATCCCCGGATTGAATTCCCACTTTGCGTGCGTCGACGGGGTTTATTTTGGCCACGTCGTCCCAGACCACCTCTCCCGGATCGAGGTCTTTGAAATCGTAGTACCAGGTGTAGTTGGCCGAGCGGCCCTCGCGATTGAGCCGGGATTTGTGGTCCACATGCACGAAGGGATACTCTTTTTCGTCGCCAAGGATAAACGGCTCCTCATAATGCGGGATAAAAGCCGTCTCCCCGCGGGCCAGGTAGTTGGTGGCCTTCATCACTTCATCTACAGTGGTGCCGTGATTTTCAGCGTGGGCTTCCAGGGCCGCCTTGAGCGTTTCGCTGTAAAATTCGAACATGCCCGTCTGGGTCTTCATGTTGCCCCAGCGCTTGCGGAAGGGGTACGGGTCGGAGTTCCATACGCCAACTTCGGCGAATTCCTCCCAGCCGCTGAACTTATCGCCACCCTTGTATTTTGCCGGGTCCCAGAGATTCTGGGTGGCATATTTCAGCGCATACAGGGCAAACTCTTTTTCATTGGTCGGTTCCTTGCCGGTTTCCGGATCCTTGTAAGACTTGTAATGCCGCAGCAGGTTGTCGAAGCCGCGATCGGACAACTTTTCAGCAAGCAACCAGGGAATTTCGGTTTCATCGATCTTGTAGTCGCCGATGTTTCTGACGATCGGCTTCATCAAGGTGACATGGCGATGGCCGTTGCCGATGGATTTCACATAGCCCCATTTTTCGAACATGTGGTGGGTATCGGGCAGGAGGATGTCGGAAAACCAGGAAAATTCCGATGCATTGGTGGTGATGTGCACCAGGAAGGGGATTTTCGACAGTGCCCGTTCCCAGCGTTCGGTCTGCGGGGCCGAAAAAACAAAATTGTTCATATAGCCGAGGGCCACTTTGATCTCATAGGGATCTTCATTCAAAATGCCGTCGGCAGCGTTGTTGGTGATCACCCCGGATCCGGGTTTCCCGGAATTTATGCAGGGAATATGCAGGCGCCCGCGCTGGTCGATCTTTTCGTGCTTTTTGCCTTTTTGGGCGATATCGTCCATGAAGTCGTCCGGCTTTGGGAACTTGCTGGTGTATTCCTTGTTGCTGACCAGAGTGCCCCCCACATTGTCTACCGCACCCACCAGGCCGTTCAAGGCATGGCAGGCCATGCTGGCATAGCCGCCGCGCACCTGCATGCAGGGACCGCCGCCCACCCAAGAAATGGCATGCGGTGCCGCGTTGCCGTAGTCTTCGGCCACGCGACGGATCTGATCGGCGGGCAGGCCCGTGACGGAGGCCGCCCAGTCGGCTGTTTTGTCCTTGAGTTCCAGGTTCCACCATTTGACGACCCCGTGGGTGTACTTCTCTTCGAAGGTTTCCTCGGCCACCGTCTCGCCGGGGACGAACCGGTTGATGCCGTCGACGAAATCCCCGACGAATGGTTTGTACCAGAGGCCTTTGACCAGCAGGATATGGGCGATGGCCACGGCCAAAGCCGCGTCCTGTCCCGGGACAATGGGCAGCCATTCATCGGCCTTGCCGGCCGAGGCGGACAGCCGGGGCTCGATAATGGCGATGGTCGCCCGGTCGGCAACATCGCCCCACACCTTGGTGTAATAGGAAACCTGGCGGTTGGCCGCCAGCGGATCCGCGCCCCACAGGAGAATGTAATGCGCTTTCAGTACGTCATACTGCCGGTAGCCCCAATAGCCTTCGGTATAGTAGGGGCCGAATTTTTCGGCTTCGGCGCAGAGGGCACTGTGGGAAATGTTGTTGGGCGAGCCGATGATCTTGGTCATGCGGTCATACAGAATGTCGCGCATATAGGAATAGCGACCCCGCATGAGCATATACTTGTGGGTTTCGTGGTTGTTGCGCAATTCCATTATCTTGTCGGCGATGGTGTCCAGGGCCTCGTCCCATGAAATCGGCACGAACTTGGGGTCCTCGTTGCGGCCTTTTTTCGGGTTGGTCCGCTTCATCGGGACCTTGATGCGGTCCGGGTCGTACAACTGCTGGGTGGCCAAATGCGACCGCACACATCCGGCCCCCAGGTTGACCTTCGAGTGCGGATTGCCCCGGACTTTGACCGCCCGGCCGTCGACCACGTAGACCTGCTTGGAGCACCAGGAGGTGCACCCCTGGCAGGTGGCCGCCATCCATTGGCCCGTTTTGGCTGCTTCTGACGGAGCCGCGGCCGCCAGAGCTTTGAGCTGCGGTTTCATGCCGGCACCAAAAGCGACCGCGGCACCGGTGGCCGCCGAAGCCTTGATGAACGATCTCCGCGACAGTTGAATGTTGCCGAGAAAATCCTTCAGCAACGTTCTGTTTTTGGTTTCCTTTGTTTCCATTTTACCTCCGCGATCGTTGATTTGGATTAGTAGAGGAGCTTGTTGCCTGCATCGGCCTCGGTGTTGAGTTGACACCGGTTATCGAACCGGAAACGATAAAAGCGGCATCGCCGCCGCCGGCACTTATGGAGGCGCCTTGGAGTCCGGGGCGCTGGTACGGACGGACTTCAGCCAGAACTGCAGTTCCTCCGAGTCCACCGGTTTGTTGAGGCAGGCACAGATGTCATGCGAAAGAGCCTCCTGCAGTTCGGGGTGCAGCCGCTGCATCGATGTGCAAAACAGGGTCACCTTCGGACAATCCCTCTTGAGATGTCGGATGTTCCGGCTGGTCAACGGCACGGAATCGATATCCAGAATCGCCAAGCGGCAGTCGGACCGTCGAAGCTGAAGCGTTAATTCCTCCAGGTGCGGAAACGCTTTCAATTCAAACCGATCTTCGGGAAGAATGCCGGCCAGGTATTCGGCTTCTTTCTCATCGGTGCTCACAATAAAAACCCTGGTTTTCGTCGGCATAACAGCGAATTCCCCGGTCGGCATTGGATGTGCGGAAACGTTCCGCTCGGCTTAATCCCACAAAACAGCAACGGATGTGCCAGTTATCCAGCCGTAGCGTAATTACCGGCCGATTAATTTCGCATACCACGATCGTGATAGTACGATAACCAACTAAAATTTTAATGGTTTTATCGTCGTACCTTTGGAATATTCGTCCAGGAAATTGGGGTCGCCAGCACCGTGCCTCGGTTTGGATGCCGGCTCCCCGGCCGGCTGCGACTGTACGAAAAACGGACGCTAAAACCTTGCGAAAACAAAATACTTTTTAATTATTGAATGTTAGGGTGTACGGTATCCAGACAATCTGGGTGCCGGACATGCGGAGCGCATCGGCCCCAGGCCGGGAAAACGGCCATAAAGGAAGGCTATGTGTTGTGAAAACTCCCGGACGCACGCAGGGAAATATCGCAGGGGATTGGAGACCGATCAATGCAAGGTGGGTTTGTGAAGCTGGTATTTTTTCAGTTTTTCATACAGCGTGCTGCGGCTGATGCCCAACCGTGACGCGGCGGCGGTTTTGTTCCAGTTGCACTGCTCCAGGGTCTCGCGGACCAGTTCGACTTCGTTTGCGACAATCGTCTGCTTGACCGGATTTGCTTCGTCGCTGCGAAGTTCGCTGAGGGTCGACGGCAGATCGGAAATGCCGATCTGTTCGTCCTTGGCTAACACGACGGCATGCTCGATGCTGTTTTCCAACTCGCGTACGTTTCCCGGCCAGGAATAATCCAGCAGTCTGCGCATGGCCTCGGAGCTGATGTGCGTAACGGATTTTTCCTGTTCAGCGGCGAATTGGTCCACAAAAAAGCGAGCCAGCAGGGGAATGTCGTTTCCGCGCTCCCGCAGGGGCGGCAGATGGATCGGAATGACGTTGAGTCGATAGTAGAGATCCTCCCGAAAACGGCCGGCTTTCACCTCCTGCATCAGCTCCTTGTTGGTGGCGGCCAGAATCCGGATATCGACCTGGATGGAATCTTCTCCGCCCAGCCGTTCGAATGTGTGATTTTGGAGGACCCGCAGCAGCTTGAGCTGGGCGGAAGCGGAGATTTCGCCGATTTCGTCCAGAAACACGGTGCCGCCGTCAGCCTGCTCGAAGCGGCCTTTTTTTCTGCGCTGGGCACCGGTGAAGGCTCCCTTTTCGTGGCCGAACAGCTCGCTTTCCAACAGGGTCTTCGGATAGGCGGAGCAATTGATCACGACAAACGGCCGGCGGCTGCGATGGCTGACCCGATGAATGGCGCGCGCCACCAGTTCCTTGCCGGTACCGCTTTCACCCTGAATCAGCACCGTGGCATCGGTCGGCGCAACGTCCTCGATCAGCTTGTAGACCATTTGCATGTTCGGGTCCCGGCCCACAAGATCGTCATAGCCGGATTTGGTTTCCACCCGGCTCTGGAGATTGCGGTTTTCCACTTCATGCCGGGCAGCCCGATGGATCGCACCGGCGGTCTGTTGAAGGATGAGCTCGATGACTTCCAGATCTTTGGTGATGCAGTTGCATTCTCCCGGACAACCGATGAGCAGGGCTCCGATATTGCGGCCGTGATGTTTGAGAGGAAAGGCCGCAATTTTTTCGGATTGCCGAATGCCGTCCGTCAGCCGTATTTCCGGAAAATCTTCTTTGGTGAAGAAACCGACCTCGCGCAGACCTTCGATTTTATCGGTCGCACCAGCACCCGTCGGATCCGCAACAGTAACCGCCGGGCCGCAGGCAAGCAGCAATTCGGGGCTTTCATCGGTGAAAATCATCAAATTCAGATTGCGACACGCGACCACCTCACCCAGTGCCCCCATCAGGTAATTGGACACTTCGCTGAGGTTCGACAGGGCCGATACCTCCCGGGATATGGACAGGGAGGTGGTCAGCCGCCGGTGCGCCTTGTCGAGTTCGCAATGCTGGGCCTCCAGACGTCCATGGTGATCCTGCAGTCGTTTGGTGTATTCGTTTAGGCGGGCGAGCATGCGGTTGAAGGCGGCTGCAAGCTTCATCACTTCGTCCCGGCC
>JBAPYE010000609.1:0-7577 GCA_049284575.1 Desulfobacterales bacterium | reverse complement strand
GGTCACAGCTATCTCCGTCACAGTATGTGATGATCGCGGCCGCATCCTCCAATCGCTCGGCGGTCTGCACGAAATAGCGGTCCACTTCCTGCCAGGGAAGGCTCAGCGCACCGCGAATGTGACCATCGGCATACTGCACCTGCGGCCGTGCATCCACGAACAGGGCCGTATCCTGTTGGAACAGCTCTCTGGCTTCTTCCAGTTCGATAACCAGGCTGGCGCCGTCGGCACCGGAAAAGCGCGCGTCCACCGACCAGTCCTCGACAAGCGCGATACCGTCGCTGCGCCAGTGGTTGACCCCCAGGGCGAGCAGCCCTGCCGCGACGATCAGCAGCGGCATTTGCCACAAAGATTGTTTTAATTTTTCCTGGAACATATGGGGATCCTTTTAAAAATACTCGGACATCGCCACCTCGAAAAGATACAGTAAAAAAGAAAAACTCTTTGGCCACATAATTTGGTTGGATTTTATCGCAGCGGGTTTGCCAGGGCAACCCCTGGAGATGCGATCCGGCAGGTCTGATATTTTGGCCAGGGCCTTAAAACCCGGCAGGATGCCTCCATTTGAACATAGGGCGACTGGCTGCCCAAAATGGCAGGGTCAGCGATTGCAGGTGACAATCCATTGGGCATAATCGTGGCGATTCGGTATCGGTGGCAGCCGCACAGGGGGCCCGGAAGGCGCGGGCCTCGGCCTTATTGGCGCTGCCAATGAAATCCGGGGGCTGCAGGAGGCCGGGGTCGTTGTCCCGGGTCAGCTGACAAGCGGCTTCGTGCGCTGATGAAACAAGGAATAGACCACCGGGATGAGGACCAGGGTGATCAGTGTCGATCCGATCAGGCCTCCCACGACCACACGCGCCAGCGGGGCCTGGGCGTCCGATCCTTCTCCAAAGCCCAGAGCCAGCGGCAGCAGGCCGAGAATGGTGGTCAGCGTCGTCATCAGGATCGGGCGCAGCCGGCGGCGGCCGGCCTCGACAAGGGCCTGGTGAATGACCATCCCGTCGCGGATCTGCCGGCCGGCCTGATCCACCAGGAGGATCGCGTTGTTGACCACGATGCCCCCCAGCATGATGCAGCCGATGTAGGACTGCACGTTCAGCGTCGTTCCGGTCGCAAACAGCGTCACCAGGACGCCGACCACGGCCAGGGGCACGGAAAACATGACAACCAGCGGATCCCGCAGCGATTCGTACTGGCAGGCCAGCACCATGTAAACCAGGACCAGGGCCAGAACCAGCGATATGACCAATTCCCGGAAGGCTTTCTGCTGCTCCTCGAAGTTGCCGGCAACGATCAGGTCGTAGCCCACCGGGCGTGGGATCCCATCCAGCAGGGCCTGGGCGTCGGAGGCTACCGAGCCCAGGTCGCGCCCGGCGATGTTGGCATTGACCGTCACCCGGCGCTGCTGGTCCTTGCGGTCGATCAGGATCGGCCCGCGGCCTGCTTCGGTTGCGACGATGTTACGCAGCGCCACCGTTTCACCGGAGTCCGTCGTCAGTGTAAGGTCGAGGATTTCGTCCAGGGAGCGCCTTTCGGCATCTTTGAGCTGGACCAGGATGCGATAGGAATTTCCCTCCCGGCGGAACTCGCCGGCCCTGGAACCCGCCACCGCGGTTTGCAGCAGTTCTGTCACGTCGCGGATGCTCAGGCCGAGATCGGCCACCTTGTTGCGGTTCACGCGGATGGCCTGCTGGGGAATGCCGGCTTCGAGACTGGTCTCGAGATCCATGACGCCCGGCACCTCCAGGATCAGCTCCGCGGCCTGCTGCGCCAGTGCGTCGAGGGTGGCCAGTTCGTAGCCGCGGATCTCGACGGTGAGGCCCTCCTCGCCGCCCAGGATCCGGTCCAGGATGAACTGCCCCTGGGGTGCCAGGACACGGATTTCCATGCCGGGCACGCGGCCCGCCAGACGGCTCCGCAGATCCTGGGCGACTTCCACGTTGGAGCGCTCGCGCCGGGCAGCCGGCAGCAGGGAGATCCGGATTTCGCCTTCCGCTCCGGCGTCCGCCCGCCAGCCGGTGGCGCCCACGCTGGCCACTGAGGCCACCGCTTCGGGCACGGCCGGCGCAATGATCTGCTCCATGATGCGGGTCTGCCGGTCGACCAGGTCGAGCCGGGTGCCGATTTCCATTCTGCCGGTCACGCGGACCTCGCCCTCGTCGCTGGGGGGCAGGAACTCGCTGCCGATCAGGGGCAGCAGCAGCAGGCTGGCGCCCAGCACGCATGCTGTCGTCAGGACGGTGGCCAGGCGGTGGCCCAGGGCCCAGCGCAGCAGATCCAGATAGGCATTTTCGAGACCCTCGAAGAGCGTGCGGGCCATGGCCGCCCAGCGATTCAGGGGGGCGGGCGTCTTCCCGGAAGGTTGTGCCCCCAGGGACAGGAGCCTGGACGCCAGCATGGGCACCAGGCTGAGGGACAGGGTCAGGGAACAGACCAGGGCGAAGATGATCACATAGGCCATTTCCTTGAAGAGAATGCCCGTGACGCCACGCACGAAGATCAGTGGCAGGAAAATGACCAGCGTCGTAAGGGTGCTGGCGATGATGGCCGGTCCGACTTCAAGGGCTCCCTCCACCGAGGCTTCTTCGGGGGATTCGCCATTTTCGTGGCGGCGGCGGTAGATGTTTTCGAGCACGACGATGGAGCTGTCGACCATCATGCCGACCCCCAGGGCCAGCCCGCCCAGGGTCATCAGGTTGAGGGTGAAGCCCCCGAAGAAGATGAGTGCAAAGGTGGCCACGATCGAAATCGGGATCGACACGGAAATCACCAGCGTGCTGCGGATGCTGCGCAGGAAGAACAGCAGCACCAAGACGGCCAGCCCCCCGCCATAGAGCACCGAGCGGGCCACGTTGGCGATGGACCGCTCGATCAGGTTGCCCTGGTCGATGACCGGGACGATGGCGATCTGGGGGAAGGCCCGGTTGGCGGCTTCGATTTCGGAGAGGATGCGGCGGGATACATCGACGGTATTGGCATTGGCCTGCTTTCGGATTCCCACCCGCAGACCGCGGTTGCCGTTGACGCGCACGATGCGGGTGAGCTTCTCATAGGTGTCGTTGACCTCGGCGATCTGGCCCAGCCTTACGGCGGCGCCGTCCCGCTGCACGATGACCGTGTTCCGGATCTGGTCCAGGCCGGTGAACTCGGCCGGGGCGCGCAGGCTGACCTCATAGCGTCCCTGTTCGAGCTTGCCGGCCGGCAGATCGAGGTTGGCATCATCGATGGCGTCAATGACCCGGTCGAGCGCCAGACCGGCGGCCTTGATCCGCTCGGGATCCAGTTCGATCCGGACTTCGCGGTTGAAGCCCCCGAAAAGGTCGACCTGGGCGACCCCCGGGATGCGGGCAAAGCGGTAGCGGATCTGGGTTTCAATGAGCTCCGTCAGTTCTACGGGATCGAGGTTGCTGGAAATGCCCAGAATGACGACCGGAAAGCTGGCGATGTCGAATTTGCTGACGCGCGGCCGCACGATATCGTCCGGCAGTTCGCTGATTTCGTCTTCGAGTTTGCCCTGCACGTCGATCGCCGCGGTATCGATGTCCGTTCCCCAGACAAAGCTGACGCGGACCGTGCTGCGGCCCTCCGAGGAGGTCGATGTGAGTTCCTCCACCCCCGGCACGGTGGCCACGATCTCCTCGACGATCTGGGTTACCAGACGCTCCATGACCTCGGGACTGGCACCTTCGTAGTCCGTCCGGATGGTCAGGGTCGGCAGTTCGATGTTGGGCAGCATGTCGATCTGCAGCCGGCTGAGCGAGACCAACCCGAGGATCACCAGAATCAGGGTCACCATGGTGGTGAAAATAGGACGTTGGACGCTGAAACGCGGCAGATTCATGGTGTGGCAGCCTCGACGGGGCGTGCAGGCGCGGCTTGATCGTCCGGAATCGTGATCGGGGAACCGTCCTCCACCAACTGTTGTCCGAGGGTGACGACACGACCGATCAGCCCCGGGCCTTCCACCTGCACCCGGTCGCCTTCGCGGATGCCCACTTCAACCTCGCGCCAAACCACCGATCGCCCATCGTCGCTGACAATGAAGACGCCATTCCGGTCGCGGCGCCGGGTCAGCGCCTGTTCGGGAACAAGGGTGGCATCCGCCACACGGGACAGCTCCACCGTAGCCTGGATGAACATGCCGGGTTTGAGGCGATTGCCGGGGTTTTCGATGGTCAGCTCGATGCGTGCCTGCCGGCTGGCCGTGCGGAAAACGGGGGCGATCCGGGCGATATGGCCCCTGAACGATTCCTCCGGGTAGGCATCCGTCGTCAACGCGACCGTCTGACCGGGCTTCAGGTACGCATAGTCTCTTTCGGTGACGAAAACGATGCCGACGATCGGGTCCAGATCGACGATCATGAGCAGCGGCGTATTGGCGGCGACGGTCTGCCCCTCGTCCACGTAACGCTCGGCCACGACGCGCTGATCGTCGCCGGTCCAGCCTGCCGTGACCTTGGTGTAGCCGAGGCGGATATGGGCGGTCTCCAGCGCTGATGCGACCTTTGCGACCTGGGCTTCGGCCACTTTCAGCTGCGCCTGTCTGGCCAGCAGCGTCTGACGGGCGGCGTCGAATTCGGAATCGGAGGAAATGCCGCGCTTGCGCAACGATTCGGTGCGTTTAAACTCGCGATCGGCGATTTCCAGCACGCTTTCGGCCTCGGCGAGGTTGGCGCGCGCCACGGCCAGATCGGCCTGGGCCTGGGCGACCGCCTGTACGTGCTCCTCGTCGTCCAGCTCGGCCACGACCAGCCCGGGTGCGACCGCATCGGCAATGTTGACCAGCATGCGTTTGACACGCCCGCCGACCTTGGGCGCAACCAGGAATTCCGCCAAGGCCTCCAGTTCTCCGCTGAAGGTGCGTTTCAGCGTCACCGGTCCGCGGGCGATGGGGGCTACTTCGACCGGTGCCGGGCGCAGCGCCTGACCACTTCCGCCGGTTTCGCCGCGATCCTGCAATGCAGCGTAGACCATCCAGCCGAACACTGCCACGCCGGCCAGAACAACCGTCAAAACGATGCGCTTAGACGCAACCGCTTTCATGGCAGACGTCCTTTTTGAAAGACCCTCATCACATTCCTTTCCCAACTCACGTGTTTTTTGAGCTAAGACGCAAACATTGTGCTTTTCGATTGATTTTGCAACGGGAAAAGGGTGAATGGGAAGCACCTCAGACATTTTAAAATGGCATCACAGGCCAAAACCCATTATAGTTTCGTCGGCATTATCATCCGTTTTCATCATCCAACGCGGGATGAAAATCTCCAGACGGAGCTCAGTCATGAGGATTCCACTGTGATATCTGCAAGCGGCTGTCGTCGTCTGACGGCGCTGACCGTCCTGGTCGGACTGGTGCTGGCGTCGGCGTCCTGCACACCCATCGCCAAGCGGATCGACCGGTTGGCGGGCGGGCCGACGATACCCGCCGATACCGGGATCGTCCCGCCCAGGGAAGACCCCGGGCCATCCCGGGCAACCCCGGAACCCGCTCTGCCGCCGGGTCCGATGAAAATCACCATTACCGAAGCCATTTTGCTGAGCCTCGAAAACAACCGCGCCCTGGAGACCGAACGGTTGAGCCCTTCAATCGAACAAACCTTCGAGGATCAGGAACGGGCGCTTTTCGACCCGACCATCGCGGCGGAAGTCGCCGCGGGTCGCATCAAAGGGCAGCGCCAGGCCCGCTCCGGGTCGCAAACGGAGGATTTCCGCAGCGATACGGCGGACGGGATTATTTTCCTGGAGCAGTATTTCCCGACCGGCACGGCCGTGCTCCTGGAAGCCGGATCGGACATGTCCGACTCCGACCTTTACGAAGACCCCTTTTATGCCAGCCGCCTGGGAATGACGGTGACCCAGGCCCTGCTGCAGGGATTCGGCCCGGAAGTGAACCTGGTCCGGCTGCGCCAGGCCCGCCTGGATACCCACCTGTCGGCCTTTGAGCTGCGGGGCTTTACCGAGTCCCTAGTGGCGGAGGTGGAACGCACCTGCTGGGATTACGCCCTGGCCCGGCGCCAGATCGAAATCGTCGAAGAGTCCCTGAAAGTCGCCCGTCAGCAGCTTGACGAGACAGAGCAGCTGATTGCCGTGGGGCGGCTGGCCAGAGCCGAACTGGCGGCGGTCCAGGCCGAGGTCGCGGCCCAGGATCAAGCCCTCATCGATGCCCGTTCCGGCGAGGAAACGACCCGCCTGCAGCTGCTGCGGTTGCTCAACCCGCCGGGACCCGGCCTGTGGCAGCGGGAGATCGAATTGGTGCATCCGGCGGCATTGCCCGAGCTCACCCTGGAAGCGGTGGAACGATATGTGTCCGTGTCGCAGCGCATGCGGCCGGAGTTGAACGAGGCCCGCCTGCAGATCCAGCGCGGCGATCTGGAGCTTGTCAAAACCCGCAACGGCCTGCTGCCCCTGATGGAGCTCTTTATCACGCTCGGCCACAGCGGGTATGCCGACTCCTTTGGCCGCTCCATCGACCGTATCGACGACGGCAGCTACGACACGCTGACGGGGGTCAGGTTCCGCTACCCCTTTTTCAATCGCGATGCCCGGGCCCTTCATCGGCGAGCCCTGCTGACGCGGGAGCAGGCGCAGAAAGCGCTCGACAACCTTTCCCAACTTGTGGAGGTGGATGTCCGCACCGCCCACATCGAGGTACACCGCACCCGGCAGCAGATTGCCGCCACAACCGTCACCCGGCAGTTCGACGAGGAAAAGCTGCGCACCGAAACGGAAAAACTGCGGGTGGGGAAATCCACCAGTTTTCTCGTGGCGCAGGCCCAGCGGGACCTCCTGGTCAGCCGCATTGCCGAGGTGCGGGCCCTGGCCAACTACCTCAAGGCCCTCATCGATCTCTACCGCCGGGACGGGTCGCTCCTCGAACGGCGCGGGATTTCCGCTCCCGGGCGCGAACCGGTGGCACTTTCCCCAAGCACCTCTTGACGGGTGGCTGAAATCATCGACCTCATGGCCGAGCAGATGCGCGGGCACTTCAAGCCCGGCGGCTATGAACGCGGCGGGAACACCAAAACCCACGGCATCGTTCGGGCGACCGTGACCATCCGGAACGACCTTCCGGCGCACTGCCGCAGGGGCACATTCGAAAACCCGCGCAGCTACCCGGCCTATGTGCGTTACCCCGGCCCCGGCCCGGACGTGCCGGCCGCTATCCGCGACGTCGGTTTTGCCAGCATGGCGGTCAAGGTCACGGGGGTCCCCGGCGAAAAACTCACGGACGAGGAAAAATTCACCCAGGATTGTAATCACCATCTGCACCCCGACCTTTGTCACTCCCAACACCCGGAAAAACGCCAAGATGCTCGCCTTTTATCCCGCCGTGCGGTGTTTGTCAGAAAGTAAATTTGGCGGGCACCCCGGGGCTGGGCCGGGATTTGCCAACTCGCGTTGGCCGCTGTTCATTTTCTTGTGCGGACAAAAAAACGAACCAAAAGAATCCGCCCTCGTCCCGGGGCCCTGCGGGCTGCCCTGCGCTTCTCGCAGCCGGCGGGCCCTGAGGCTCAGACAGCCACAGGGCCTTTTTCGCCGGCTGCTGCGATGCTCGGCCCGGGACAACGGGACAC
>JBAPYE010000608.1:0-2302 GCA_049284575.1 Desulfobacterales bacterium | reverse complement strand
CAGCTGCAGGCGCGAGAGGGCCAGAACCCGCACCTCGGCTTTGGTGATCAGGCCGTTCTGATGGTCGAATTGCTCGTCGGGCATGCCCAGAAAAAGAGGGCGCGGGGGTGAAGCGGCGTCTTGCGGGGATCGCTTCAGGACCACCAGGTTGGGGTCGGCAAAAGCGCTTTCGGCCCCAATTTCCGGTGCAAGCCAGGAAATGCGCTCGGCCGCGGTTCCCATGTTTTCCAGTATGCACATCTCAAAGCCGGTCACCTTGTTATCCAGCAGCAGGCGCGCCACCTGGGCGGGGGTGTGGGTGGGGTCGGTGAAAACGGCAACCCAGTCGGCTTCGCCGGCGGCTGCGAGTAATTGCACCTCACCGTCGCGGCCGTGCAGGCTGACCACGCGGACGTCCTGCCAGGGGTGCCGGAGGCGGGCAAAAGCGGCCGCCACCGACGAGACGTTGGGGTAAACCCGGAGGTTTTCCGGACCCAGGGCGCGCACCAGATAAGCGCCGACACCGTAATAAAGAGGGTCGCCGGAGGCCAGCACCACGACCCGGCGGTCCCGGGCGGCGCTCCGGATGGCGGGCAGCAGGGTGGAAAGCCCCTTTCCGATCTCGATTTTCTCGGCGGCTAGATCCGCAAAGTGAGCCAGATGCCGGCGGCCGCCGACAAGAACATCCGCCGCCGCGATCAGATCGCGGTGGCGGGCGGTGAGATCTTGCGGGGACATGCCCATCCCGATGATCGTGACGGGTCTCATCGCTTAGCCTCCCCGAGGTCTGCGGGCTGCGGCCGGCCGGGGGTCGCAAGCGGGTCGGCGAAGATCGCTTTTCCGTCATAATCGAAGATCACGCTGCGGGTTTCCATGGCACCGGAGGTGAAGTTGTGGGCCGCGGCGATGATCCGCCGCCCGACCGCCGCCACCACCGCCGGACAGGTGGGCTTGAGAATCTCCAGGGCATGACGGGCGGTATTGGCGGCGGCCACCGCTGCAGTCAGATCGGGGCGCCCGCAGGTTTCCGCTACCCAGCCGGCCAGCGCCTCGAGGCTCAGATCGGCGCGGGAGGCGTGGGTGTGGGGGATGCCTTGGGCCATCTTGATCGCCTTGCCGAAAAAAACCGCCAGGGTTGCCCGCCGGAAACCGCGGGCAACGGCCATTTTCAAGGATTTTTGAAAAAAATCGCCGATCTGGACAAAGGCTTCGACGGGCAAGGCCGGCAGCAGGGCCTGGGCAAAGCGCTCTGAGCGCCGTCCGGTGGTCAGGACCGCCTCCTCCAGACCCGCCGCGCGGGCCACCGCGAGACACGAATCGATGGTGGCGATGTAGGCGTCGTGGGAAAGCGGTTTGACCAGTCCGGTGGTGCCGAGAATCGACAGGCCGCCGATGATTCCCAGACGGGCGTTGAGGGTCCTGGCGGCCAGTTCCACCCCCTGCGGGACGAAAATTTCGACGGCAACATCGCCCGTATGGCCTGCGGCCTCCAAGCCGGCTGTCAGCGCCTGGGTGATCATCCGGCGCGGCCCGGGGTTGATGGCCGCCTCTCCTGGCAGAATTTCAAGCCCCGGCTTGGTGACGGTGCCGACTCCCTCGCCGCCGCTGATGCGCACCCGTTCTTCTCCGCCCGCGGGCAGCAACCGAACCCGGGCGCCGATCTCCGCACGGTGGGTGATGTCAGGGTCGTCTCCGGCATCCTTGATCACCCGACCCTCGGCGGCGTCGGCCGACAGCCGCCTACAGGCGGCGACCGGTATTTCCAGATGGTCGCCGGTCAGCAGCAGCACTGAAACGCTTGCCGGCGCCTTGTGCGTCAGCAAGTAGAGCAGAGCCGCCTGGGCCGCCGCGGTGGCCGCGGTTCCGGTGGTAAATCCGGTTTTCAAGCGTCGCTTGCGGCCCATCAGGCGTTCGCGTCCCCTTCAAGCGCCAGTTTGGCCAGGGCATTGACCACGCTGGCCGCCACGTTGGACCCGCCTTTGCGGCCGACATTCGAAATGTAGGGGGTGTCGGTTGCCACCAGGGCGGCCTTGGCCTCGGCGGCGTTGACGAACCCCACCGGCAGCCCGATGACCAGCGCGGGCCGTGCCGTTCCCGCCTGGATCAGTTCCAGGAGGTGCAGCAAGGCGGTGGGCGCGTTGCCGACCACGAAAATGCCGCCGGCCATGTCGCCCACGGCGGCGTCAACCGCCGCGTGGGCGCGGGTCGAACCGCTGCGTTCGGATCGCGCCCGGACGCCGGGATCGCCGATAAAGCACGTGACCACAGCCCCGAACCGATCCAACTCCGTTTTGCGGATGCCCACCCGGGCCATGTTGGTGTC